>JALYQT010000001.1 GCA_030855685.1 bacterium
ATGGTTGCAGTACTAGCATTCATTTATTCTGGATTTACTTATGTAACTGCTAGAGGAGATGAAACAGCTATAAAAACAGCACATAGAAACTTTTTATACGTCGCAATAGGAACAGCAATTCTACTTGGTGCATGGGTAATTGCGGGAGTTATTGAAAACACTCTCAATCAATTAAAATGAAGCCAACTACCTTTATAGATGTGGTAAATTTGTTTCTGGGGCTAATTAATTCTTTAATACCAGTAATTTTAGGTTTAGCCTTACTTACGTTTGTTTGGGGTATTGTGAAGTTTATGAGAAACGCGGGCGATTCGGCGAGCCATCAGGACGGCAAGAACTTTATGATGTGGAGTCTAATAGCTCTTTTTGTTGCTTTTTCAGTGTGGGGGATACTCAGCTTTGCATACAAGGAAGCAGGCTTTAGTGGTTCGATTGGTATTCCATTTTTACCAGAAAATAAATAATAATAAAGTTTATAATCATGAAATTAAATTTTAAAAATAATGTTTTAAAAATTGTACCCATTGGAGTGATAATGTTTGTTTTGTATCCTCAAAACTCTTATGCAGCCTTTACCGGAATTAAGGGGATTATTGATGATGTGGGTGAAATAATAGGCACTCTAACGGTGATTGCAGCTGCAGCAGCGTTGTTAGTATTTTTCTACGGATTGGTTAAATTTATTTTAAAGGCGGGACAAGAGAAAGCGGAGGGAAAAGGAATCATGGTCTGGGGCTTAATAGCTTTGTTTGTGATGCTTTCTGTTTGGGGAATAATAAGATTTTTTCAAGCCGAATTTGGACTAGATCAAGATGCAAATGTTATTCAGATTCAAACTATTACCGGTGGCAGTGTAAACAATAGACCAGATAATGACACAACAAATAAAACCCCTAATCCATTTGATATAGGTAAGCCAAATTGCGGAACTGATTCATTGGGAAACCCAATTGCAACGTGTTAAACAACTGGTGATTACTCTATGGTGTTTTGAAATAATAGGGGTATGATAAACATATCCTTTAGGGATAATATTAAAAATTAACTTGATTTAAATGTTAGGAAATATAGAAGACTTACTTAATGCATTCGGTCGACTTGTTGATTTAGCTCTGCCTATTATTGTGGCAGTTGGATTACTAGCTTTCTTTTATGGTCTTGCGAAATTTATTTTTTCAGCAGGAGACGGAGAAAAACAGAAAGAAGGTCGTCAAATTATGATATATGGAGTTATTGCTCTATTTGTTATGGTTTCAGTTTGGGGACTTGTTAACTTCATTGGAGACGCACTAGATATTGATCAAGGAGAAAGCAGTGGAACAATCCCATCAGTAACAGGTCTATAATAAGTTGTTATGGGAGCTACTCTTCCTATTGCCGGTTTTTTAAACAAGATCAATCAGTTTATTATCAATCCTATAATTCTATTGGTTTTTGCTGTGGCCTTTCTCATATTCTTTTATGGAATTTTTGAATTCATAAGAGGGGCAGGAGAGATGAGTCGAGCAAGAGACGATGGTAAAAAAAAGATTTGGTATGGATTGCTCGGTATGTTTATAATGTTTTCAGCTTACGGAATCATTCGTATTATTTTAAACACTATCGGTTTAAATAATACTCCATATATAAATCCCTAAATATCTGTTTTACAAAAACCGTACTGAGCTTGTCGAAGTGCGGTTTTTTGTATAAAAAAATCCCTCAGAAACCATATGGTTTCTGAGGGATGTGCTAAGGAACGTATACCGAATCGACTACGACTTGAACGGGACATTCTATGCTTGCCCAAGCGGTAACAGAGTCGGTGTTGAAGGGTGTGATTTTCAACCACTCTAGATTCTCTGGTATATTTAGCTCTCCAGAGTTTGCCGTGCGGTTGACTGTCACCTTACCAGTTTCGGTCGGAAACGTGACGCTATACTCTGCGTCATCTTCTGTTCCTAGACTGAATGTTGCTCTATCGAGCATTAGCTTTACTGGGTTTACCTGAGAAACCTTGTAAAAAGATTTCTCACCGCACCTGGGGGTAACCTCCAGGACTAAGATAGTTACTGGCGCAATTTCCTCTTCCGGCGGGGATGGCGCTTCCTCTTCCGCGGGTTCTTCAATGTAAACTACAGGCGGAGGCGCTATTTCGGCTGGTTGTCTCTGAAAATACATCAGACCACCGACCAAAAGAACCAGTAAAAGTAGCCCGAGAATAATAGAAACGACCCTCCACTCCATTTTTTGAGATGGGGGAGCATCTGATTTCTTATCCTCAGGTTCACATTCCACCACCTCGGTTTCACCAGCACCCGAACTACGTTTGTCTTTTTCTTTGGATCTACTCCTACGCATTGCAACTATTCCAAAGATTATAATAAGCATGACAACCAGTAGGGGCAGACCGAACCTGTAAGCATTCGGGTGATTTTCTTGTAGGGTAATTACCCCGGATGCAAGGGCGGTGATGCCAAAATACAACAAGATTATCCCCAACAGAGTACCAACAAGCTTGACTCCAAGTGCCAGGAGCCTGATGGCTCTAAACGTCTTCAATGCACTTTTTCCTACTTTCTTAAAATCCACCGGGCCTCCTTTTT
>JALYQT010000004.1 GCA_030855685.1 bacterium
AGTTATAGAATTTCAAGAAAGAGGTGCCATTCATTATCACAGCATTTTCTTTAACTTGAAATATATACATAAAAGAACTTTAGCTGATCTTTGGGGAGAAGGATTTATAGAAATCAAAGCTGTAGAGCATGTTGATAATGTCGGAGCGTATATGGCTAAGTACATGTCAAAAAACTTTAAAGATAATCGTCTTGATGGGCAAAAAAGATATTTTTCGAGTAAATATCTCCAACGTCCAATTGAAATAAAGAATCAATACAAAGCAACTATCATTGCTAAATCAATTCCTGAGAAATATCTTGTTCATGAAAAGGAATTTGAAAGTTCATACCATGGCATAGTGAAATATAGACAATATAAACTCGATAAGACTCAGACGCTTTTTGATGTTGTCGCTAACCTAACAGAATTTCTATGATTTCTTTAGAAAGCTTACGAGAAATAGAACCTGCATTGCAAAAACTCTCAGATCACGAACTCGTCGTAGTAAGAAACCTTCTTTATGCTCAAGGTCAGCTAGTCTTTGAAATGTGGCTAGAGAAACAAGGTGGTTCCAAAAATCCCCTTAGGGTGGGTGGACTTCCCGAAATTGATATGTAAAAGTACGACCATGGAAAACTCTAAGAACGCCATAATTTACTGTCGAGTTTCTTCTTTAGAACAAGTAGACGGAACCAGTCTTGAATCACAAGAAAGACTCTGTAAAGAATACGCTCATCGTGAAGGAGTGACTCCTTTGCAAATTTTTATAGAAAAAGGAGAATCTGCTAAAACTGCTGATCGGACAGAATTTATTAAGGCAATTAGTTTCTGTTCAGAAAAGAAAAACAAAGTCTCTTACTTCATTGTTTATAAAATAGATCGTTTTTCTCGTAATCAAACCGACTATGCCATTGTTAAACAGAAGCTTAAAAAGTACGGCACCGAAATACGTTCAGTATCAGAAAAAATAGATGACACCCCATCAGGGAAACTTATGGAGGTTATGCTTTCTGGTTTTGCAGAGTTTGATAATAATGTCCGTACAGAGAGAACTGTAGGAGGGATGAGAGAGCGCGTAAAACAAGGGATTTGGGTCTGGCAAGCACCTCTCGGCTATTGTCGAATAGCAAAGAAAGCAAATTTAACACCAGACCCAAAACTTGCACCTTTTATTAAGCTAGCATTTGAAGAGTATTCTAAAGGTACATACACTTTTGATTCCCTTGCATCCTTTCTTAACGAACGCGGGTTTACTACTAGACGTGGTTATGGCGCCACATCTCAGCTCGTGGAGAAGATCATTAAGAACCCTTTATATGCAGGTATTATCCGCGTTTGGGACTTGGAAACTAGAGGCACCTTTGAATCACTGATCGACGAAAACCTTTTTTATCTCTGCCAGAGAAGTGGTCGCAGGCATACACCCTCACCCCACACTGTTTCCAACCCCTTCTTTCCCTTAAGAAGAAAAACCCAATGTTTGTATTGTCATCGACCTCTAACCGGTAGCCACTGTACTGGACGCATGGGCACTAAGTATCCGTATTACCATCATCACAATCAAAAGTGTGAGTATGCTAAATTCATACCTAAAGAAGCTTTTGAATTAATGTTTGTAGAGTATTTAAATGAAATAAGTCCAACCCTTGAATACGAAAAAGCATTTAAAGCTATTGTTCTGGATATTTGGAAAAATAACTTTAAAAATTTTGATGAGCAGAACGAACAAATCCGAAAAGAAATCAAAGCTTTAGAAATTAAGCGCCAAAGAGTTTTTGATCTTCTAGAATCCGAAGTTTATTCTCCGCAAGAATTTCTTGCTCAGAAAGATAGTATTGCTAAAAAGATAGCTCAAAAGCAAGCACTCATTTATGAGCAAAGAGAGTCTGAAATTAATATGGACGAAACGCTCGAATATTGTTTTAGCGTAGTTCGGGACAGCGCAAAAACGTGGCTTGATCTAAAAGATCAACCAGAAAGACGTTTAAGGTTCCAAAATTCGATCTTTGAAGAAAATCTTACATTTTCTGGTAAGAAATTTGGAACCACTAAACTAACACCAATCTACAGCACATATCAGCAATACTTAACCGATCCTTCGCAATTGGTGACCCTACGGAGAGTCGAACTCCGCTTTAATCCTTGAAAAGGATTCGTCCTAACCGATAGACGATAGGGCCGTTAACGCAAAATATACTAGCATTTATAGGGGAAAACGCAAAAAATGATATAGTCATTCTGAAGGAAGAGTGGCTGAGTGGTTGAAGGCACTGGTTTCGAAAACCAGCAGGCTCGTAAGGGTCTCGAGAGTTCAAATCTCTCCTCTTCCGCAGGAAGTAGCAGGGCGATGCTTTGCTATGAGTTTTGAAAGACAGATCCTGAGTTTGCCGAAGGAGAGGTGGGGTCGGGTAGATTTTCAGCAGAAATCCAGCCCATATCCTGAGTTCAGGCTTAATGTTTAATTCTAAAAACTGCCCATAAAATAAGGACCCTTTGTCGTAATAGAATGTAAATAACCATAAACTTGACAAAAAAACAAGTAGGTGATATAATATATATATAGGTATTTAAGCAAAGAACACCATTTGTTTAAAGAAATATAATTATCACTTATTAAAATAAAAATGAAAAAAACATTTGTTTCGTTTCTTACATTAGCTCTAATATTCTCGACATTTATTCCCGCGGTTTTCGCGCAAGAATCACATGAAGAAATTGTAGTTGATGCTGTTATTACAGAAGAGGCTCCAACACTAGCATACGGGGACATGATATTAACAGTTAAAAAAATAGTTGTCGGAGGTACAGCAGTATCCGCTGACTTTACCTTGAGTGTAAATGGAGGATCTCCAACACCAGCATCTTTTCCTGGAAGCGAATCAGGAACCGACGTTAGCATCGATGCATTTACTGCATACTCTGTAACTGAGAGTGGCCCAAGTAACTATGCTCAATCTTTTTCAGAAGGTTGTTCAGGTGAAAGTGTTAATAATTTTCACCCCAACACATGTACTGTTACAAATACATACGTTGCACCAGTAGTTCCAGTTGAACCTATTGTTCCTGTGGTGAACCCCACCATACTTACAGTTTATAAAAATGTAGTCGGAGGAAATGCAGCAGCAGGTGACTTCATGATTAATGTTACAGGTAGCTCAGCAAGCCCAAGTTCATTTGCTGGAAATTCTTCAGGTACGACAGTCAGTCTTACATCGGCAACTGCATACTCTGTTTCAGAAGTTGCTTCAGTAAATTACATAGCCACATATTCCGCGGGTTGTTCAGGTACCACTATTAACGAATTTCACCCATTGGTTTGTACGATTACTAATACATATGTTGCACCAGTTGTTCCTGTAGTTAACCCTTCAAAACTTACAGTCTATAAAAACGTAGTGGGTGGAACAGCAACATCAAGTGACTTCACCATTAACGTTACAGGCGGTGCGGCCACTCCTAATTCATTTGCTGGAAATTCTGCTGGAACAATAGTTTCAATTAATTCAGGAAGCGCTTACTCTGTGACTGAAGTTGCAGTTGCAAACTACACAGCAACTTATTCAGCAGATTGTAACGGAACTTCAATCAATGAATTTCATCCAAAGACATGTACTATTACGAACACTTTCAACGGAGAAATAATTGGAGAAGAAGTTGTAAATGACAACACCGATAATGGAAGAAGCAACAGACGAAGCCGAAGCCGTGGTGTAGTTCTTGGAACTTCAACCACAGTAGAGCCTCAAGTTTTAGGTGTTCAAACTGTAGTCTTGTCCGACCTACCAGGGTTACCAAATACTGGTAATGGACCCCTTACTTCAGAAAAATCGACATCCGTTCAAATCACTTTGATGGTAGTTGTTATGACCCTTTTACTTCTTGCCTTCAACAGACAATACCTTAAGCAGTAAAGAAACACACAAATACTTAATTAGCAATAGAAAAAAACCCTTATTATAAGGGTTTTTTTCTATGCATTTAAGTACTTAATTTACTGAAAGATTATTAGTTAAGTTCCGTTTAACCACTACAGGGCATAAAAACCCTACATGTAGGCAGTAAAAAGGGGAAAAATATAAGGTTCTACCCCTCAACATTCTTTAAATTCAAAAGATAGCAGGGAGAAAAATTTTCTTTGTTAGTCTCAAAATTTCAAAAATATTTACAGCTGGACCATTTAAAAAGAGTGATCCTTAAAATTAAATTTTTTTGAAATTATTAACACGTTTCTTTAAATTAGAATTAATCAAAAATGATCAAATTAATCGCACGACGAAACGAACACAAAAATTTTAAAAAAGTTTTGAGTTCGGCTTTGACGTTCATGTTATTAGCCCAAGCAGTTATGCCTGGAGTTTTTGTGAACACCGCTTTTGCAGAGGAAAATGTTAATCATCCGGAAGCACAGAATGAAGGAGACAATTCTAAAAAAGTTAACATTTGTCACAGGACTTCTTCAGAGAGCAACCCTTGGAATGCAATCACCGTAAGTGAAAATGCACAAGGAGCCCACTTGGGACACGTGCAAAACGGGGAGGATTACTTGGTATCCGATGAAGAATTAGGAGAAAGTGAATTTGATGAGAGCTATTGTGTATCTCATTCACCAAATCCTGATCCAACACCCACAATTGATACAGGTTCTTTAACTGTTACAAAAGTAGTTGTTAATCATGGTGGAGGAACCATGCAGGTTTCAAATTTTCCACTGGAGGTTAATGGTATGGATATAACTAGTGGTGTGGCAAGCACTTCTATTAAAGTAGGATCATATACGGTTACTGAAACTGGTCATGCGGATTACGTTGCAACCTTTAGTGGAGGCTGTGATTCGAATGGAAATGTAAATGTTACAAAAGACCAGTCTTCAACATGTACTATCACAAACACATTTGATGGTGACAGTGGCACTGGGGGAGATCCAGAACCACAAACTGGTAAACTTACAGTTAAAAAAATTGTAGAGAATGCAGGTGGCGGTACAGCAGTCTCTGGTGACTTTATGATTTCTGTTACGGGCTCTTCTGCAGCTAACCCCTCTTCATTTAATGGAAATGGGGGAACAGGAACAGAGGTGTCAGTAACCAACGGTGTATCTTACACAGTTTCTGAAACATCTAATCCAAATTACACCGCAATTTTTAGCGGTGATTGTAATTCAAGCGGAGTAGTTGTGGGTGGAAATGAGTTTCATCCAAAGACCTGTACTATCACCAATACCTTTAATGGTGTACACGGTGGTGGTGATGAGGACGGTACAGCAACATTAAACGCAACAAAAATTGTTTGTAATTCTGAAACGGATTTACCTAATTGGTCGGGTAGCGAAGTAAATATCACCTCGACCACAGCATCTGATTACGTTAATTCTCATCCAAATTGTCATCTAGAACCAAATTGGCAATTTCAGTGGGCACCTAGTGGTACCCCAGATCCCGGCATGGCGTTTACGGGTTCAGCAGGGAATCCTTGGACAACATTTGGAGCATCAGCCTCAATAACCATTCCTAGCGATAATTTTGTATGGGTAAGGGAGGTATTACCAACAGGCTATATTCCCTTCACAAGTACAGCGGGTGGAGCGCCAAATAATAACGTTTCTGCAGAGTTTTACTGTGACAGCGACGTACTAAATTATGACAACTATGACTTCGTTGAAAACTTAGAAGACGGAGAAGTGTATAACTGTGTAGGATTCAATGTACGTGCAGATGACGGCGTGGGTGGTGATGGAGAAGTGGATGATGGTATGGCCACATTAAGCGCAACAAAAATTGTATGCCCAAGTGAATCAGATCTGCCTAACTGGGCAGGATCAAGCATGACAATTGGAGCTACAACAGCAGCAGAATTTATTGCATCTCACCCACAGTGTCATTTGGAAAGCGATTGGAAATTCCAGACAGTTTATAGAGGTGAAGGAAATCTAGTTGTTGGTAGCGACCCCGGTGGATCCTTCGAAGGAGAAGCGGGTTCACCATGGGTAACTATCCCAGGTTCAACGAATGCCTCAGGAAACATTACAACTTCATTTGACGTAGATAACGTTTGGCACATTTGGGTTCGAGAAGTTCTAAAAGATGGATTTCTTAAGTTCTCATCTCCTGAAGATGGTTACCCAGGATCAAGCGTCTCAGCGGAAATGTATTGTCATGACGATGTTCTGAATTACGATAACTATGAATTGATCAATGGAACTCAAATTGGTCCAAATCAATATGAAAAGTTGGAAGCTGGTAAGACATACCACTGTATTGCATTCAATGTTCCTGAACAAACTTCAAATCCACAGGAAGAAAGAGGAACACTTATAGTTCAAAAAGTTGTTATTAATGACAATGGTGGAACTGCATCCACAAGCGACTTTTCATTCCAAATGAATGGAGGTGCGGCTGTAAGCTTTGAAATTGATGGTCAGAACAATCTTGTCGTAGCAACAGGAACCCACAGCATTGTAGAGGTTGCCGCAACAGGTTATAACGTCAGTTATTTAGGGTGTAGTAATGTATCAATCCTAAACGGAGAAACTAAAACTTGCGTTATCACAAATGATGACATTGCAACTACAACTCCTGTAATTACAGAGGGTGGACAGGGTGGAGATAATAATTCAAGTGGAGGCGGAAGCAATCGAAGAAGAGGAGGCGGTTCTTCAAATAACAACAACAATGATGATGATAATGATGAAGTTGTTGAAGGTACCGTTCTCGGGGTTAGCACATTCATTCCTAATAATCCATTAGGAGAAGTTCTGGGAATTGCTACATCTCTTCCGGGACTACCTAATACAGGCTTTGGACCAATTGATTTTACAAAGACAGACAGATCGTCTACTCTTCCTGTAATCATTATTGGACTCCTTGCTCTTAGTGGTCTTTATCTCGTTCAGTTTAGACTTTTAAAGAAATAAATCTCTAAAAGGGGGATAACTAAAAAACAGCCTTCGGGCTGTTTTTTAGTATTAAACACCTTATATTAGCCATATTTTTAAACCAAGCAGAAAGTATAAAAAAAGTTAAAAAATATTTAGAGATTTTGTAAATAGACAGAAAATATTGGCAGGAGTATTATGTTTGTTAATGACGAAATGGGTTCCTGTACTAGCTTTATTTTTGTTCGTTCCATTCTTCTCAACAAGTGCGCAAACTTCTCTTGCGCCTAATGCCTCGGCGATTGTAAGGGCTGTGAATGTTGAAAGAGAAAGCAGAGGGCTCTCGCCCCTAAAGATTAATTCAAACCTTACTTTAGCTGCTGAGGATAGATCTAGAGTCTTAGCTAAGCAAGGAGTTTTGATACATACTTCTGCTCCCGTTGGAGAAGCTTGGCCAACTCTGCAATCCGCAGGCTACGTCTATAAATCAGCAGGAGAAAACCTGGCTTCTATTCCACCATCCTCAATCGCCGTTGTTCCGGCTTGGATGAACTCAGCTCCGCACAAGGCAAATATACTAGCGTCCAACTATACCGAAATAGGTATCGGTATTGCGGTCGGTCCATACAAAGGTGGTGTTGCATATTACATTGTTGGTTATTTTGCAGAACCAAAAGAGGCGGTAAAAGGAATATCTATATCTAATACAGAAAAAAATGAGATAATTTCAGAAAAAAAACTCATTAGCGAGATCAACACAGAGACCACCAAGCTCTCTAAAGCGACCACTAAGGAACAAAAAATCCCTATAATCATAAGATTAATCAATCTTTTAAAAAGCTATCTGGATTTGATTGAAAGTTAATCGATGAATACTAAATATAAGAAATTAGTATTTTTCAACCTTCTATTTCTTGCCGCTATGGCACTGGTGATTTATGAAATTGCTAAGCCAGAGAGAATAAGACAAGTGGTTGTTCCTGTCCCAGAAGATATTTATATAGGAGAGGTATCTACTTCAACGCCCATCAGAGTTTACATTCCAAACGCATCTATTGACGGAAATATCGTTCCCGTTGGTAAAGGGGTATCAGGAAATATGGCGGTTCCCGTAAAATATGAAGATATAGGCTGGTATAAATATGGACCCGTTCCTGGGCAACTTGGAAACTCGGTACTTGCTGGTCACGTCGATGATGGCAAAGGTAACCCTGCAATTTTTTATAAGTTAAAAGACGTTAAAGTGGGGGATTTTGTTTATACAGAAAATAATCTCGGAGAAAAAATAAAATTTGTAGTAAAAGAAATAAAACTTATTAGTTATGATAGCCCCACTAAAGAGGATATAAATAATATATTTGGAAAAAGCGAAACAGAGGGTCTTAACCTTATAACTTGTGATGGTACATGGATTCCTGAAGCAAAAACTTATAGCAATAGATTGGTCGTCTTTACTGAGCGCGTTTTAGAATAAACTTGTATTTATAGAATTTTGTGACATAATATAAAAAGATTTAAAGTTCACTACAGAAGGAGGATTAATGAGGTTTGGTTATAAATGGATCCTGGTTTTGACCTTGGTTTCATGTAAGGGCGAAGTGGTGCTTTCAAAGCCACTTGATAACTTTGTCCTGGTGGGCGATCAGGGGCACAACGGATTTGATAATGGAACTTCGGCGTCATATAACGGAAAGACTGTCATAGAGGCGAAACTTAACTTTGAGACAGCAATGTTTATCAAAGAGGAGGCAGAAGCACAAGGAGCTATTGTACTTATGACTCTGAAAAAAGTTTCGGTTACTTTGCCTGATGGAAAACAAGGAGAGACAGAGGTTTTTACCCTTGATGGGGCAAAAGCCGAGCCCTCAAGCTACGGTCTTGCGAAAAGATCGATGGTGGGGAATTATGCTGTCGCCAAGTATCCCAAGCACAGAGTGGTATTTCTATCACTACATCACGATAACCTCGGTGACATTACCAACGTTTGTGGAGTTCAACTTATAACAGCACCTGGGTCAGATAGCCTCGCTAAAGCTTTATATGGAGAGTTTGGACCCGAGTTTATGAGGCCAATAAATCCTGTCATTCGAAACAACTCTGTGGAATACGACAGGAATCTCCGTGTACTCCGAAGTTTTAATAGGGTTCCTGAAAAGGTTTTAATAGAGCTCGGGAACCTGGTTTGCCCCAACGATTTGAAAATGTCGTTGGATAAAAAAAGACAACGAAGGTTTGCAAAAATGATCGTTAATGCGCTCATTAAAAGCCAGCCTCAGAACCTGCCGCCCTAAAAGCGACAGGTTTTTTTATTATAATTTAGCCCTTTACAACACGAATTAGATGTGATACTATCCCTGCCAGTAGTAGTACCTTTAGTAAACCCAAACGAGGAGTTTCGATGAAAAGTCGTTTTGCAGGGATTTGCGCAGTATTTGCAGTTTTGATGCTTTCCAGCAGTCTGGAGGGGCAGTCTGCAAGCCAGAAAGATGACGCACGAAGAGCAGCAAAGGCGGCTGAAAAAGCTGCCAATGCTCGCCCTGTGCCAGCACCCGTGCCGACGGCGAGCGTTCCGCTCCCATCGGCGATGATGCCGATGCCAACCGCGGACTCAAATGACCTTCTGGTTGGTGGCGCGCCGGACCCGAAAGAGGAAAAAACGGAAACAGTCGTTTCTCACGTCGAAAAGTCAACCTCCTCGGGAACTCCGAAGAGAGAGACGTCTACGCGATCGACAACTGTACAGTCTGTGAAAAAATCTGCGGCGGTTGCACCTGAGACAACTCGGGTGAAATCAACCGTCCAGATTTCTAGGCCCAAAGCCTCTCCCGCAAAGGAGAAGCCTAAGGCTTTCGTTCCGCGAAAGGATTCTAACGCTGAGGCGATTAAGTCAAAAGCGTCCAAGGATACGACTCCTCGAGAAATCAGGAGAGTTGTGGTTCGGTCTAGAGACCCTTGGCACGCCTTCTGGAAGACGCCTCTTACGCAGGAGCGTTATGCAGTCGCCATCGAAACAGACGATCAGTCTGAATTGAATGGACCATGCACGTCTTTTGTTTCAACAATGAACAAAAGATTTCCGGATTTGAATTTGGCCGACTGCCAGCAGGCAGCCGACCATATTCGATCGATGGAGGTCAGGGCCCTGCCTTCAATGAAGCGCAAAGTCACCCTGGCGAGAATTCGTCGGGGTGTGGTCGATATGAATTGGGAGAGAAATCTTCGCAATGGTGAGACCGGACTTTACAATGTCGCGGAGTCCCGCTTTGAGGTTTCCATGGCATGTGGAAACCCGATACTCGAAGACCTGCCAATTTCTTCTGTGATCGCTGCGCAGCCTGCGAACGATCTTCGATCCGGCAGTAGGGTGGGAATTGATCCTAGTCGGGTTAGGGCTCGCGGTCTTCCTAATGACGGCAGAAGCTGGGTATCGAGAAATCGAACACCACTTCTGTGGACAGCGGGATTGCTTACAGTGGCGGGTGGGGCAGTGGCATATTACTGCCACAAGGAAGGTTGTGGAGCGTATTCCACTAGCACTTCTACGTCGCATTAGTTGTTTACAGGGCGAACGGATTTATCCGTTCGCCCTTTTTGTTTATATAACAAAAACTGCCCTCGGGCAGTTTTTGAATCTTTTTTTAATTATCTACTTTATTGATTTAAAGTTTTGAAAGATTTTTGAGTCGATGTTGCTGTACTCGAGCTATTAGACGATATTGCTACGTAGTAATAAGTCGTTGAAGTCGCAAGTCCTGAAAGCAATAGGGAGTGACTGGTTACCATTGCACTTGAGCTAACTGAAGTAGATGAAGCTGTTGTTACAGGAGTGGATGTACTAAACCACACTACACTTGTAGATGGAGTTTTAGTATTCCAGAGTACTGAAGCAGATGTACTTGAAACATTTTCTGCTCTGAGTTTAGAAATGGAAAGCGCAGCAGTACTCGAGCTTGTAGAAGGGGTGGTTGAGCTAAGTTTCTTTAGAATTCCAGGAGGAAGTTTTTGGCAAGCAGGAACAATAGGAGCTACACCTCCGTTTTTCTTGAGCCATCCTTTCGCTATAAGGTGACCTGGAGGAACTTTTGCACAAAGTTTCTTTTTCATATTCCCACCTTCTTCACCATCTTCCTCAGTTAAGCCAAGGCTCTCTGACTCTTGATTTAGTTTCTGCAAGGTTTTTGGTCCAACAAATCCAACAGCTTCAATTCCATGTTTCTTTTGGAAAGATTTAACAGCTTTGGCTGTTAACTGTCCATAAAAACCGGTAATCAATCCTTCTGGATATGTTTCTGGATCTGCTGCAAGAATTGCTTGAAGAGCAGAAACATCCTCACCACTCATTCCTTGCTTCAATCCGCGAATAAGCTTAAGGGTTCCTAGAACATCAGATTTTGCCACTTCTACAGTATTTTGCGCAGAAGTTAAAGCTGCAATTTGAGTCTGAAGAGTTTTAAGCTGATCAAGAAGCGCTTGAACAGATGTGCTAGTCGCAGTTTCTGCTAAAGCGAGACTTGGACCACTAACCACGAAAACTGTGATTAGAAGACCATTAAGTAATTTTTTCATTTATATAATTTTATTTAATAACCGTTTTTAACAGGAACCGTATTTTAACCTATTATAGGCTAACCAATATTTTATCATACATTCGATTCTTACGAACTTAATGTAAAAAATTAAGACCTTTAAAAAACAAAACCCGACTGACAAAAATCGGGTCCTGCAAATTCAGTGTTTTAAAATAAGGGTAAGTTATTTGCCTGCGTGGATATAAAGATAGATATCTTCTAGTGCCTTTACAGCGTCTCCTGATGCAATATTATTTTGATGATATAGTCCGTCTGTGCAATCTCCGGCTGCCCAAACGCCCACGACACTTGCCCTTTGATTTTTAGGATTTACAACAATTTGCTTTATGGGGTTCAGTTCTACAAGTCCTTCAACAAAACCTGTTGTGGGCATTAGACCAATCTCTACAAAAATTCCTGTTGCAAATATTTCTTTATCCTCACCAGTCAAAGCATCTGTGTAAATTATGGAGCTTACAAATTTGTCTCCTTTAATTTCTTTTGGTATTGCATTTTTAATCGCTTTCATATTTGGATGAGACATAACTTTTTCTACTGTCATCTCATCACCTCTAAACACATCACTTCGGTTTAGTATGGTCACTGACTTACAATATGACAAAAGCTGAGCAGCCGATTCAAAGCCAGCGTTTCCTCCACCAATAACAACTACATCTGCTCCACTAAAGAGTGGTCCGTCACATGAAGCGCAATATGTAATGCCTTTATTTTCAAATATATCTGCACCTGGTATATCAAGTTTCCTACGAGCACTTCCTGTAGCAACCAATACAGTTTTCGCATCAAAAACTTCAGATTCAGTGGCAATTTTAAACCCGCCATCTATTTGCGAAACTTCCGTGACTCTTTTGTCAGTTACTATATCAACAGTTTTACCTGCAAATGCTCGCAGATGGGCTTCGAGGGATTTACCGAGATCAATTCCCGAAATATTTATGGTCCCAATCCAGTTTTCAATTCCAGCAGAGTCAGTGCTCTGCCCACCAAAGGACTCGGTTATCAGCACTGTTTTCAATTGCTTTCGGGCAGCATAAACACCAGCTGAAACTCCTGCGGGTCCTCCTCCTAAAATAGCTAAATCGTACATCACAATAGATTACCAGAAATATGTTTTTCGCACAAAAAACCGCCTTTATATTAGGCGGTTTTTTTATTTTTATTATTTTAGTTTTGATCGTCTTAGGAAAGCTGGAACTGCACCCCAGTCATCTTCATTGTCATCAACTACAGGTTTTGAGGCTGCTGGTGCCTGCGTTTCTCTAGCTGGTTCTGGTCGTTTTTCTGATTGCATTGTCTGCTCTTCCATATGAGGACGGTCTGATCGAAGGGGATTAGAGTTTATTGCACTGAAAACCCTGCTCTTGATATCTTCCTGAGGAATAATATTGATAGGTGAGGATTGAGTTGGGCTGCCTTGAAACAGGGTATTAGCAGCAGCTTTCTTTTGCATATTTTCTGGGAAACTTGATGCGATAACTGTAATCTTGAGCTCGCCTTTTTTGAGCTTGTCGTCTTTTACTGTTCCAAAAATAATTTTTGCATTTGGATCAACTGATTCAGTAATAATTTTAGCAGCATCCTGGATTTCAAACATTGTAAGATCATCACCACCTGCGATTGAGAAGAGAACTCCTCGAGCACCATTTATAGAAATCTCAAGAAGTGGGGAACTAATAGCAAGTCTTGCGGCTTCTTCAGCCCTGTTGTCTCCACTTGCTGTTCCTATGCCCATGAGGGCTGCACCTGCGTTTTCCATAACTGAGCGGATATCTGCAAAGTCGATATTTATAATACCCGGTGTGGTAATAAGATCTGATATACCCTCTACAGCTTCACGCAAAATATTGTCACAAATTGCAAAGGCGTTTTTTGCTGTAGTGCCTTTCTCGATAGTCTGTAGAAGTCGATCGTTAGGGATAATGATAATGGCATCTACCACTCCTTTTAATTCTTCGATGCCTTCTTCTGCAAGGCGCATTCTCTGAACTCCTTCAAAAAAGAAAGGCTTTGTAACCACTGCAACAGTGAGAACTCCGTTTTCTTTTGCAGTTTTTGCAATAACCGGAGCGGCACCTGTACCAGTTCCTCCTCCCATTCCACACGCGATAAAGACCATATCTGCACCCTTGATGGATTCTTGGATCTCTTCTTTGGTTTCCTCCACCGCTCTTTTACCTAGTTCTGGATTCATGCCTGTTCCAAGACCTCGAGTAAGGTTTTTACCAATATGGATCTTTTTCTTAGCCATAGAATGGTGCAGATCCTGAGCATCTGTGTTTACAGATATGAAGTCTACCCCTTTAACTTTAGAGGCAATCATATGATTTATGACGTTTTTTCCTGAACCTCCAACTCCGATTACTTTAATTCGGGCGAATGCTTCAACATCTGGTTTAACTTGTGGCATGGTTTAATCTTTATAAGCTGTGTCCGGTCACTATTAATGTGCATATACTACAGAAATAGAATCCAAAAGAAAACAGTTGACATTTTAAAAATATGTTTCCTTTTTTTGACCCAAAAAACAATAAAATTATTAAAATTTATCCTACGGCAAGAATCTTGATATCCATTCTTTGATTATCATCCACCACTTCATACCTCTTTCTGTTATTTGTCCAAGATTTCTGCCACCGAGTGAAGTTTTTTCATTTTCTGCATTAAAACCTAGTATTGCAAGTCCATATGCGACCGCCCAAACTGAGTCCTTTATTTTGCCTTTCTCTTCAATACCAAAATGAACCTCAGCAATTTTAGAAGGGAGTTTCAGTGTGCTTTCAGCGTAATTTTTTATATTACTTAGTCCCGATGTTCCTCCGGTTATAATAATTCCTGCTGGTAGTAGCGCATTTCTACCAATTTTTTTGAGATGGTTTTCAATGAGCTCCAACATATCAGAAAGTCGAGCGGAAACTATTTCTTCTAGCTTTTTCTTTGAAAATGAAGTTGCTGTAACGCTTCCGATTTTTATGCTCTCTGCTTCTTCGAGAGATAATTTTAAACCCAGGGCAATATCATTTGTAATATCATCACCGCCTATGGGAAAGACCTCAAGCGATACCGGAGTATTGTTTTCAAATACAACCACGGATAGAGTTTCTGCTCCTATATTTGCAAGTACGCACCCTGCTTTTTTTTGATTTTTAGATAATGTAACGAAGCTTGCTGCAATTGGCGCTGCCACTATATCTATCACTTCTATTCCAGCGTCCTCGACTACTTTTATGAGGTCTTGGAGATGATGGTCTAGGCACATGATAAACAATGCCTTCACTTCGATCTTCTGAGCTTTGTGGCCCTCCACACGGCCCCATATTGCTTTGCCATCAGCTTTATACTCAATGGGTATAGTATTTATTATCTTTCTGTTAAGAGACAGAGCGTGGGGGATGTTTTGTTCTGCGGACTCTAGAGCTTTATTCATTTCAAGTTCCGTGACCTCAAGATCTGCCCGAGATACAATAGTTTGCCCTGATTGAGTAACTCCCGACAACCCTATGCCTCCAACAGAAACAAATGCTCGCCTGACCTTTAAACCAGCACCGTTTTCGGCTTGAATAACTGCTGACCGAATAGCTCCCGTTACATCGTTGTGACTAGTTATATATCCGTGATGCACGCCTCTTGATTCAGAAAACCCAACCCCAATTATTTTGGGGATAACTCGTGTACCATCGAGGATTTGTTCCGCGATGACAACCTTCACCTGGTAGGTGCCAATATCAATGCCAACTGCAATTTGTCGAGTCATCTATTGGGGGTTAACTAATAAGGACTTTAGAAAATAGAAACTATATTTTAAATTTGTCTCTAATCTTTTTTTCTGCACTCTTCATTCTAAGCCCATGTTGCATTCCTTTCAAATGAAAAAGTCCGTGAATAAACAAGTACGCAACAAAATTTGGAAAAGTCCTATCAAATTTGAACGCTTGTTTTTTTGCTAGTGAGAGGTCTATAAATATTTCTCCGCAGTTTTTATCGAGTGGAAAACTTAAAATATTTGTTGATTTCGGCTTTTTTCGATAAGTCATATTTAGTCTAGCCGAGCGTCTGTTTCCAATGAAAACTAAAGATAACTCATATTTGTTTCCAAGTACCGCCTCTTTAAGGTCGACAAAAGGCACCTTTGGAGTGGCGCCTTTAGTTTTATTTGTAATTATTAAATCCAAGTCGTCTAGAATTATCGTTTCCTTTTTCCGTACTTAGTAACTTCAGGCATCTTTCCAAGTTTAATCAATTCCTGCATATCAGCTTTTCTTTTTAAATAGGAAAGAGTTTTAGCTCTTTTTACGTTCTCAGACTTATCTCTTTCGCTATAGCGAATTGAGCGTACCCGAGGAAGAACTCCAGCTCCTTGAACGCGCTTAGTAAAGCGACGAAGGACTGAAATATTGTTTTCACTCGAACCTTTTGTTACCTCTATATTTATAGCCATGTCGCGGTACTTTAGCACAATAGGCTAAATGTGGCAATGTAAAATAATAAAAAAGCCCCACTATCGGGGCTTATGTTTGGGACCCATAATAACTACACTTTTAAATTGCGAGTAGCGACTTCGGAGGAATTTTCCACCGTCATTAACATGAGGCACATATGCTCTAGGTCCTCCTACTAATAGATTCAATTCCAGAATTTCTTTATATGTTAGAAGAGCGCATCTAACCCATGGACGACCGCTGCCATCATAGACAACAGTTATATTTCTAAAACGACCATGAGAATTAGGGGCCTGTCTTTTTACAAGTTTTTTGTTTTTCCCCCGCTCATCCGATTCAAAGGTATAACAAACGTTTACAAATCCTAAAACCTCCAATTTTGTAGGAGGGTTATTCATAACATCCTCCTA
>JALYQT010000003.1 GCA_030855685.1 bacterium
CCTGAATGGGTGGTTGAAATTCTAGGTAAAGTAAATGAACGACCAGAAAAAAATAAAAATCTAGATGTAATTAATGGAGATATTGAACTTGAGGTGTTAGAAATTAAAATATTAAACGAAGCAGAAACTCCAGCTTTTGATATTAGATCAGACGGTAAGGAAATTGGGGAGGAAAATCGACTTGAATATAGGTATATAGATCTTCGAAGACCAAGATTGCAAAAAAACCTTTTAATGCGTCATAAAGTTGCAAAGCTGATCCGAGATTTTTTAGATAAAGAGAGTTTTTTAGAGATAGAGACGCCGTATCTTACAAAGTCAACACCCGAAGGGGCTAGAGATTACATTGTTCCGGCACGACTTTATCCTGGTAAATTTTATGCTTTGCCTCAGTCTCCGCAACAATATAAACAACTTTTAATGACAGCGGGTGTCGAGAAATATTTTCAGCTTGCTCGATGTATGAGAGATGAAGATACTAGAGGGGACAGACAACCAGAATTCACTCAACTAGATCTAGAAATGAGTTTTGTAAATCAAGAGGATGTAATGACTCTCAATGAGAATCTTTTAATTGAAATTGTTACCAAACTTTACCCAGAGAAAAAAATCCAAACTATTCCATTTCCCCGAATTGCCTATAAAGAAGCTGTAGAAAAATATGGCAATGACCGACCAGATATTAGAGAGAATAAGGAAGATCCCAACCTTTTAGCTTTCGCATGGGTTGTCGACTTTCCATTTTTTGAAAAAACTACAAAGGATAACTTTGGTGAAGGGGATTGGACTTTTACTCATAATCCTTTTTCTTCAGCAATTTCTGAGCATGAAAACTTATTGAAAGAAAAAAAAGATCTAGGAAATATTGTCGCTGCTCAATATGACATTATTTTAAATGGTTTTGAAATCGGTGGCGGAAGTATCAGAAATCACAAACCCGAACTTTTGAAAAAAGTATTTGAAATATTGGGCCATAGCGAAGAAAAAATTAATTTAAACTTTGGACACATGTTAAAAGCTTTAGCTTCTGGAACACCTCCACACGGAGGAATAGCCTGGGGGTTTGATAGACTTTTAATGCTCTTACAAAATGAGCCAAATATTCGTGAAGTTATTGCCTTTCCAAAAACGGGTGAAGGAAAGGATCTTATGATGGACTCCCCCTCTGAAGTCTCTGAAAAACAGTTGAAGGAATTGGGAATAAATATTAATGGCTAATCCAGAAATTAGATTTAGCTATGCGTTTCTCTTAGATAGAGTTTTTTTATTGGATAAAATAGGTTAAAAAGTTATAATCATTAGAATGAATCCGAAAGGATACGCTGTAAAAACAGAGATTTTTGAAGGGCCGCTGGCCCTTCTTCTTGATTTGGTAGAAAAAAGAAAGTTGTTTGTTAATGATGTTTCGCTCTCTGAAGTAGCGGATGATTTTATTAACTACTTACATACGCACGAAGAGTTCCCTCTAAACGAAAGCGCGGAATTTATAGTGGTTGCATCAACCTTAATGCTGATAAAATCTAAGTCTTTATTACCAACTCTCGAACTTACTGAAGATGAGAAAGAAAATATAGAAGATTTGAGTGAAAGATTGCGACTCTATGCAGAAACGAAAGAGCTTTCTATAAAAATAAAATCATTGTTTGGAAAAAATATAATATTTGAAAAAACTTCATCTAAGTCTCAGATAATAGTTTTTTCACCAGATAAGCACTGCAATCTTCCCGAATTATCTATGGCTTTTGAAAATGTAGTCGAATCTTTGCCAAAAAAAGAGAACTTACCGAAAGCATTGGTAAGAAAAATAATTAGCCTTGAAGAAACTATAGAGAAGCTTGCTGAAAGAATATCTCAAAGTGCAAGAATGAATTTTAAAGATTTTTATAAAACAAATATTGACTCAAGCAAGAAGCTTACCCACGAGGACAAGGTGACAATAATTGTGGGTTTTCTTGCTATGCTTGAACTTGTTAGGAGGGGAGTTATAAGAGCGACTCAAGAAACAAAGAGCGAAATAGAAATAGAGACAGAAAATATAAGTGTTCCTCAATATGTTTAAAAAGCTAACTACTAACGACTGATTACCGACAGTAATATAAATAAATGCAAATAAAAATTAGTATTATATGAATAAGGGTGAATTAAAAAATAAAATAGAAGCAATTTTGTTATTTAAGAATGAACCTCTTTCTTATAAGGATATTTCAAAGATTTTAGATGCTGATATCGAAGAAGTTAAGTCCGTACTGTTAGAAATGCTTGAGGGATACCGCGATAGCGGTTTAACTCTAGTTATGTCAGATAGTGAGGTAAGTTTTGGAACAAATCCGAAATATTCGGCTCTCATTGAAAGTGTTCAGAAGGAAGAATTGTCTAGAGACCTAGGGCGAGCCGGGCTTGAGACACTGTCAATTATTTTATACAAAGGTCCTATTTCAAGACGTGAATTAGATTATATAAGGGGTGTTAATTCTGGTTTTATAATTCGTAATCTTTTAATAAGAGGGCTAATAGAGAGGAGTGAAAATGCAACAGGAGAAAGAAGTTATACATATAAAACAACACTTGAATTGCTCCGCCACCTAGGAATTTCTAAAAAAGAAGATTTACCGAACTTTGACACAGCGTTTAAAAAACTTGATGAGTTTTCCAAAACACTGAATGTTGACGAATCGAGCGAAGCAAGAGAGGATGGGGAATCGGACCGATCCAAACATTAACCAGAAGCTACTCAGGCACGACTAAAACCTCAAAAATATAAATTTTAATGGATAAAAGAACCAAAAATAAAAAACGAATTTTGCTGACAAACCCTAAAGAAGTTAGATTTTTTGCTACATTGGGCTTTGTACTGGCAATATTTTTAACAATAACCTTTGTGTTTGGATCCCGAGTTCACCGAGGCGAAGTATCAAATCCCTCTAAAGTAGTTGTACCAGGCCCATATGATAGCCTCGAACTGACAGCCAAAGCAGCCTATGTTTATGATATACGTACAGGCCAGGTTTTATTCTCGAAAAATGAAATAAAAAGGTTGCCACTTGCATCACTTACAAAAGTAATGAGTGCGCTTGTGGCTCTTGAAACAGCACCCGCCGGCACCACAATTCAAATTACAGACGCTTCACTTACTCCAGAAGGTGACAGCGGGCTACTGGTAGGCGAAACTTGGAACCTTAAAGATCTTCTGGATTTTTCCCTGACAAGCTCTTCTAATGACGGTATGCACGCCATCGCTCTATCTATCGGAGCGCTCAATAAATCTAACCCAACTGATACAGAAGCAGGGAGTGATTTTATAATGATGATGAATAAAAAAGCTCGAGATATAAATATGAAAAACACATATTATTATAATGAAACTGGGCTAGATCAAACTTCACAAAAAGGTGGGGCATATGGAAGCGCTGAAGATATGGCAAAACTTTTTGAATATATTTTAAAAAATCACCCTAATTTACTGGAAGCAACAAGTGAAAACAAAATAAGAGTACTCTCGCTCGATAATTTTAATCACACAGCGGTCAGTACGAACCTAATAGTAGATGACATCCCTGGTATAAAGGCATCAAAAACTGGTTTTACGGATATTGCGGGAGGTAATCTGGTTGTAGCTTTTGACCCAGAGCTCGGTCGGCCTATAATTATATCTGTACTGGGTTCAACACAAGACGATAGATTTCTAGATATGAAAAAGCTGATAGAAAAAACTTTAGAAGTAATACAAATAGAACCCACACCAAAAAAATGATTGTAGACATTGTAAAAGTTTTTTTGCCATCGTTAATTTCCTTTTCTTTTGGAATGCTTATTGCTCCTGTTCTTGCGAGTTATTTATATGAAAAGAATATGTGGAAGAAAAAAAGTGTACAAATTGCCCTTAGTGGGGAAGCGGCTACCATCTCAGCAAAACTTCATAACGACGAGAATAGAAAAACTCCTCGAATGGGTGGCGTTGTGATATGGGGATCTACCCTTATAACTATTTTACTATTTTGGGCGATTTCTTATTTCTTTCCGACGACAATAAGTGGGAAACTAGACTTTCTTTCCAGAAATCAAACATGGTTTCCTTTGTTTATCCTAATAGCAGGAGCTATTTTCGGTCTCGTTGATGATTATTTAGTCTGTAGGGAAAGAGGTGATTATAAAGGGGGAGGATTAGCGCTTACGACACGACTGGGTCTTGTGTTTCTGATTGCACTATTTAGTGCGCTCTGGTTTTACATCAAACTTGATGTTTCAAGTATTTATATTCCATTTTTTGGAAATTTGTTTTTGGGATGGTTTTTTATACCGTTTTTTATTTTATTTGTCATAGGAATATATTCTGGCGGAATAATTGACGGTGTTGACGGACTTTCTGGAGGAGTTTTTGCAGTTATATACTCTATATATGCATTACTAGCATATTTTAATGGCCAAGTGGATCTTGCGGCCTTTGCGGCAGTAATTGTGGGATCAATTTTGGCATTTCTTTGGTACAATATCCCACCGGCTAGATTTTTTAACTCAGAAACCGGCACAATGGCTTTAACCACTTGCATTGTAGTTCTTGCATTTTTGACTGGCCACGCGGCCGTTCTTCCCATTATTGCCTTTTTACTCATCATAACGAGCGCCTCAAGTCTGATTCAAATACTTTCAAAAAAATATAGAGGTAAGAAAGTTTTTATTGTTGCACCTCTTCACAATCATTTTCAAGCCATTGGTTGGCCGGCTTCGAAGGTTACTATGAGGTATTGGATACTTTCTGTTATGTTTGGAATCCTTGGTTTGGTTGTAGCGCTCCTCGGATAGATAATTTGGGATAAACTCTCAAAATGCTATAATTTTGATTAATTATGGTAACTTCCAAATGGAAAGTTGATAAGCCTTTTTTGACGTCAGTTGGGATTCTTGCGGTGGTCGGTTTTTTTATTTTTAGCTCCGCTTCCTTAGGCTTACTTGCTAAAAGTGGCGTAAAGTATTCAAGCGTTGCATTTTCTCAAACTTTTTTTGGACTATTTTTAGGTAGCCTTGCAATGCTTTTTGTTTCAAGGATGGATTTTAAATTATTAAGAAAATATGCTTTTTATTTTTTTCTGATTGCAGTAATACTCTGTATTTTGGTGCTTATTCCAGGAATTGGCTACGAGTATGGTGGAGCGCGAAGATGGTTTCAAATAGCCGGCGTCTCTCTCCAACCTGCAGAAATTCTAAAATTAAGTTTTGTAATATATTTTGCTGCTTGGGCAGCGAGTAAGAAAGATAAAATGAAAAATTTTAAAGATGGTTTTTTACCTTTACTTTTATTGTTTGGAATTGCCGCTGGACTTTTGCTATTACAGCCTGATACTGATAACTTTTTAATGATAGTTATTGCTGGTCTTTCTATTTTTCTTGCTTCGGGAGGGAAATGGAGATATATATTTTTTCTAATACTTGCCGGCACATTGGTCTTGGGAGGATTAATACTTACAAGACCCTATGTTAGAGAAAGGATAGATACATTTATTCATCCAGAATTAAATTCCCAAGGATCAGGTTATCAAATACAACAATCATTGATTGCTATTGGGTCCGGGGGAATTACAGGAAGAGGTTTTGGCCAAAGTGTCCAAAAGTTTAATTTTCTCCCTGAGCCGATCGGGGACTCCATATTTGCAGTCGCGGCGGAAGAATTTGGTTTTATAGGCTCTGTAACTCTGATCTTTTTATTTGTATTTTTTGCCACAAGGGGATTGAAGATTGCCTCAAGAGTGCCAGATCTATTTGGTAGACTGCTTATAATCGGAATTGTTATAATGATTACATCCCAAGCATTCGTAAATATAGGGGCAATGCTAGGTGTGTTACCTCTTTCGGGTATAACTTTGCCGTTTGTAAGTCACGGAGGGACGTCTTTATTTATAACCCTTTTGGAAGTCGGAATTATTCTTTCTATTTCTAAGACACAAAAATTTAATAACACATGAGCAAGGAAATATTTACAACTTACAAAGAGCAAATTGTGAATGTAAATTATTTATTGTTTATTGTTAATCATTAATATGCGAATTCTATTCACAGGAGGTGGCAGCGGAGGGCATTTTTACCCCATAATTGCAGTAGCCCAAGAGTTTAATAATTTAATAAAAGAAAAAAGATTAGTGGGAGCTGAGCTTTTTTACATGTCTCCAACTCCATACAATGAGGGAGTACTTTTTGAAAATAATATAACTTATAAAAAAAATACTGCCGGAAAGCTACGAAGATATTTTTCGATATTAAATTTTTTTGATTTATTTAAAACTGGATGGGGAGTAATACAATCTTTCATTGAGGTATATAAAATTTATCCAGATGTTGTCTTTGCAAAAGGGGGATATGCTAGCTTTCCGGTGCTTCTGTCTGCAAAAATTCTTAGAATCCCGGTTGTTATTCATGAATCAGACAGCGTTCCGGGTCGAGTAAATGCTTGGGCAGGTAAGTTTGCAAAAAATATTGCCATTTCATATCCAGAGGCCGCGAAGTATTTCCCTGCGGAAAAAGTTGCCTACACTGGTAACCCCGTGAGAAAAGATGTTGCCATACCAATAACTGATGGAGCAAAAGAATTTTTAAAATTAGATTCTGATTTGCCATTAATATTTATTCTAGGAGGATCTCAAGGTGCAAAGTTGATAAACGATACCGTTCTTGAAGGATTAGCATCACTCGTTGAAAAATATCAGATTATTCACCAGACAGGTAAGAATAATTTTAAAGAAGTTGTTGCGACCGCCGATGCAGTACTATACGAATCCAAACACAAAGATAGATACAAGTCTTTTGATTATTTAAATGAATTAGCAATGAGAATGGCGGCTGGTGAAGCAAAAGTTATTGTTTCGAGAGCCGGCTCTACAATTTTTGAAATTGCATCCTGGGCAGTGCCATCTATATTACTCCCAATTACTGATTCTAATGGGGACCACCAGAGGCAAAACGCATTTTCTTATGCACGACACGGAGGATGTGTGGTTATTGAGGAAAAAAACTTAACTTTCCATATCTTAGCTTCTGAAATTGATAGATTAATGACTCACAGCGATGAGGCGAGCAAAATGAGAGAGGCAGCAAAAACTTTTTATAAACCAGAAGCCGCAAGAACTATTGCCGAAGAAATACTTAAAATTGCACTAACGCATGAAATACAATAATGGAAAATGATACAGATAAAGTAATAGTTCGCATGGCTCCATCTCCTACAGGCAAACTACACGTGGGTGGTGTTCGCACTGCACTTTTTAATTACCTTTTTGCTAAAAAATTTAAAGGTAAATTTATCCTGCGCATCGAAGACACGGATAAAGAAAGATCTACAAAAGAATTTGAGGATGACATCATCTCTGGATTTGAGTGGTTGCAATTAAAATACGATGAGTTCTATAAACAGTCAGAAAGAATTGATATTTATAAATCATATCTTTTAAAAATGATTGAAAATGGCACCGCATATACATCTAAAGAAACACCGAGAGAAGAAGGGCAGAGAGATGAAGTGATTAGATTTAAAAACCCCAGAATAAAAGTAAAATTTAACGATTTGATACGCGGTGATGTGGAATTTGATACTACTGAGCTGGGGGATTTTGTTATCGCTAAAAGCACCGAGGAGCCACTATATCATCTAGCTGTAGTGATAGACGAT
The DNA here is from genome assembly GCA_030855685.1 of bacterium. Taxonomy (GTDB): domain Bacteria; phylum Patescibacteriota; class Minisyncoccia; order Phycocordibacterales; family Zambryskibacteraceae; genus JAIFWN01. The sequence goes on from JALYQT010000003.1 coordinate 7,655, forward strand.
CATCAAATGGGAATTACTCATATAATACGGGGCGAAGAACATTTATCTAACACACCTAGACAAATATTGATTCAAGAAGCAATCGGTGCCAAAAGACCAATTTATGCCCACCTGCCATTACTGTTAGACGCTGACAGAAAAAAACTTTCTAAAAGAGTTCACGGAGAAGAGGTATGGGCTGCTTTTTATAAGAGGGAGGGATACTTACCAGATGCTTTATTAAACTTTTTAGCACTTTTGGGATGGAACCCTGGTGGAGATAGGGAAATATTTAACTTGGAAGATTTGATTGAAGCTTTTGACATAAAAGATGTTCAGAAAGGGGGAGCGGTATTTGATGTCAAAAAACTACGCTGGGTAAATAAAGAACATATTAAAAAAATGTCTTTAGATAAACTGATTGATATTATTAATGAAAAAATCAACCTCAGATTTCCAAACAAATCCATTAGTCCTAAAATTAATTCTTTACTTATAGATAGACTTGAAGTTTTAAAAGACATTGATTCTTTAGTGGGGAATGGAGAATTCGATTATTTTTTTGAAAAACCCGAAATAGACCTACAAAAAATTAACTGGAAAGGAGAAAACAAAGAAAATACAAAAAAATATCTTCAGAAATCACTAGAGTTGCTAGAAAAAATAGATTTTGAAAGTGAAGATTCAATTAAAAATACCCTTATGCCATATGCTGAAACTGTGGGTAAGGGTAACGTTCTGTGGCCACTCAGGTTTTCTCTTTCAGGAAAGGAAAAATCACCTGATCCTTTCACATTAATTTTTGTGTTAGGTAAAGAGGAAACTACTGATAGAATAAGTAGGGTAATAGAGCTTTTATGAGTAAAAAGATATTTTTTAGTTTAATATTTTTAGCATCAGGATTCTTGGCGGCTCCTTTTATAACTCACGCCGTTGTATCTGAGGAACTTCAACAAAAAATAGAGGAAACTAGGAGGCAACGAGATACACTTTTTGAAGAGCAAAAAAAACTACAAGCTCAGTTGGATATTTTAAACAAAGAAGGAAAAACCCTAACTGGGGCAGTGAGATCTCTTGATGCATCCCGAAATAAACTGGCAAATGATATTCGAATCACTCAAAATAAAATTGCCGCATCAAATTTAAATATTTCTGCCCTTGAAAGCGAGATGACCGAAAAAGAAAGGCAAATTGCTACTCATGAGCGAGGGATAGAGGAGAGTATTAAAAAAGTTGCGGGCTATGATAATCGATCTTTATTTGCAGAACTTCTTTCATATAAGCAAATATCTGAGGTGTGGACCGATAGGGATACTCTTAATTCTCTTCAAGGTGATCTTCTTTCTCAAATTGATTTGCTGCGAGATGCTAAGGCCGATCTTGAGCGAGAAAGAGAGCTTAAAGAAAAAAGTAAAAATGATCTTGTAAATTTTCAAGGTGAGCTTGGAGGTCAGAAAAAAGTAGTCGAGCAAACAAAAGCGGCGAAAGCAAAGTTATTGGCTCAAACTAAAAGCCAAGAAGGATCATATCAAAAACTTCTTGCAGACAACATAGCTCGCCAAAAACAATTTGAGGCAAACCTTTTTGCTTATGAATCACTCCTCAGAATTGAGCTCGACAAATCAAAGATCCCAGTTGCTGCGGCAAGTATTTTGAGTTGGCCACTTGATAGGTTTACAATTACCCAGCGGTTTGGAAGAACTAGTGATTCGGGAAGACTTTATGCTTCCGGTACTCATAATGGAGCAGATTTTGGAATACCAGTAGGAACTGCGGTGAAATCTGTAAGACAAGGAGTTGTAGTAGGGATGGGTAATACTGATGATCAAGCTGGGTGTTATTCGTATGGTCGATGGATAATGGTAAAACACGATAATGGACTTTCAACACTATATTCTCATTTATCCTCATCTATAGTAAGCATGGGACAATCAGTAGTGCGCGGACAAACAATTGCATATTCAGGAGGAACTCCTGGTGCCAACGGATCGGGATACTCGACTGGACCGCATTTACATTTAGGTCTATACGCAACCGAGGGAGTACGGATACAAAAATATGCTTCTAGCATTAACTGTAAAGAAGTCACCATCCCACTTGCTGACCCAGCTGCGTATCTAGATCCTCTTGCTTATTTACCCGTACTTTAAATAAAATATTTTGCTTATCTTTAGTTTTATGCTAAAAATACATTTATGAAAAAAAGGGAGAATGAAGGGGGTTTTATAACATTGATTATTTTTTTCATAATAGCGCTTGCGCTAATAAAATATTTTTTTGATTGGTCTATATTTGAAGCTAGTTCAACTCCACAAGGACAGGAAACGGTCGGTTATACAAAAAACTTGGTGGAGACTGTTTGGTTTTATCTAAAAACTCCCTTTTTGTGGTTATGGGAAAATATTTTTTCTCCAGTATTAGGTTTATTATGGAATGCTTTTCAAGATTTTCTATCTTGGGCAAACGATAACAGAGCTAAATAGATTAATTTACTTATGCCAAAAAATCTTAAAATTGTGATGTTTTTTATTTTGCTCCCAATATATGGGCCTCTTTCTATATTTATGAACTTAACCTTTAAATGGTGGGAGGGTCTATTAGATTAGTAAACGCGAAAGATTCTGGGTAGTTCAAACGTTTAAATAACTTAGTGAGCATTATAAATAAATTTTAAAAAAAATGGATAAAACAATAATTGGCGTTTTCGGAAGTCGCAATCATGCTGAGATGGCTATTACAGATCTACGAGCATTAGGTATCGCCGATGCAGACCTATCTTACATTTACGTTTCTGAAGAAGGAAAAACAGTAACAGAGGATGGTGCGGGAGGCGATGTGGCGAGTGGAGCAGCAGCGGGAGCAACTACTGGTGCGGTTGTGGGCGCACTTGCAGGTCTGGTTGTAGCTAACGGAGTTTTGCCTGGGCTTGGAACACTATTTGTTGCAGGTCCATTAGCAGCCGCTCTTGGACTTACTGGCGCAGCTGCAACTACTGCAGCGGGAGCCATGACAGGAGCTGCAGCTGGAGGTTTTGTTGGGGCGCTTACCGGCCTCGGAGTCGACGAAACAGAAGCAAAGGTTTATGAAGAAAGAGTTCGCAGTGGAGGAATATTAGTAACAGCACGAACAACCGATGCTGGCTCAACTAGAGCTGTGTTTGCAAATCACGGCGCAGAAGAAATTCGAGAATACGCGAGATCATAAAATATTTAAGTTAAGTTTTTATAAAAAGCCACTCAGGTTTATAAAATAATCTAAGTGGCTTTTTACTTGACAAAGGAAAACATACAGTGTTATATATGAATATTAATCATTTAGTATTAAACCCTTAAAAAGCATGAAATCAGCACAAAAAGGATCGGGAATGATAGTAGGAATAGTGGTTGTGCTACTTGTATTGGCAGGATTGTTAATGGCTTATTATTGGAAAAAGCCGGTTGTTTTAATTAACCCTGCTCCAATTGCAACAACAACCCCAGTTTTAACCGGATCTAATAACAATCCCAAGCCAAACACTTCAAACGGAAACGCGGGTTCAGGAACGCAGTCAAATGTTGTAACAAATAATGTTTTTCCTGGCGGGTCATTATATGAATCACCCTTTGGGCTTGTTCTTCCATTTCCAGCTAACTGGCGGGCTTATGCTGTAGTTAAATCAAATCCAAGCTATGGGGGATTTCAGCCAACTGACTCGTCTACGATAGTACTCTCTGGTGGCTCAGTACTAACGATAAATGTATTTACTAAAGAGCAATGGAATAAAATACGTACTGAAGAAAATGCAGCGAATCAAAATGTTAATAGTCTAGGTGAAGGTGAATATCTGGGTGAAAACTCAACTTATATATATTCCTATATTATAGAAGGTAATGAGGTGGAGGTTCGTCAGGTTCTAAATAATGTAATTAGATTTTAAGTTGATTTATCCATAAAAACTACCCTAAAGATTAGTCTTTGGGTAGTTTTTTATTTAATAAACAAGTTAAAATATAGATATGTATGTTTTACACAAGAGAGCAAAAGGTTTTAGTAGTATTTTACTGCTAATTTTACTTGGATCTATTCTATTCCTAACTTTTCAAGTAAATAGTGGGAAGGTTACGTTAGGTAGTTTTACTGGCATAGGTGGTAGAGTATGCAACACTCCGATTAAAATTGAACTTGGTGAAGTTGATCCTAGGTTTAAGCTATCACAACAAGTTATATTAAATGAACTTGAAACTGCATCTAAGGTTTGGGAAGATGGATCTGACAAAGATTTATTTTTATTTGAAGGAAAAGGTAAAAGCAAGGTCATAGTAAAATTTATTTATGACAATCGCCAACAGGAAGTGATACAAAGTGGTGAGGCAAAAAAAGAACTTGAAAATGAATGGAGCGAGTATGAAAAAATGGTTGGAGAGAGAAAAATATTAATTAATGAGTACGAGAATCTTAAAATTACTTACGAGAAAGATAAAAGATCGTATGATACTCGCTTAAATAATTACGAAGAAAGGGTAAAAAATTGGAATCAAAAACAAGGAACAGCAGAGGAATATAGAGCATTAAAAAAAGAAGAGGTAGTAATCGAAAGTTTATATAACAAACTAGAAGCTTCAAGAAGCGCCATCAATCGTAAAGGGAGTGCTATTAATAATACGAACGAATTGATTGAATCTTTATATAACGAGGTTGCAAGTAAAACTAATGATTACAATCGACTATTTTCTTCAGATGAGGAAATAACGGTGGGCGAATACGATGGTTTATTTTATATAAATATTTATCAATACACGAACTTAGAGCAACTCCGAATTACTTTGGCACACGAGCTCGGTCACTCATTGGGTATGGATCATATTGAAAATGAGAAATCAATAATGTACCCACTTCAAAGCAAGCAAGACGGGGATGTTTTATTTTTAACTAATGAAGATAAAGCTGAACTGAGTCGTGTTTGTGAAAAATAAAACTAATGATTTTTATTGATAAATATTTAGATAAGATAACAATGTATCGGCTTGTATTGTTTTATCTTTTGTTTATTGCTCTAATTGCAATAATTTTATCTTTTGTAGGCATATTGCCTTATAGCGGAATTTCAATAATATTTTCAATTGTAATCATTTCGATAGCCTCTGGCTTCAGTAATATAGTTGTTTCAAAGTTATTCAACATTCCGATCAATATTGAATCCGCATTTATTACTTCAATAATTTTGGCATTAATAATAGAGCCTACATTATCTGGGAAATACATAGAAACCTTACCAATACTAGCTATGGCAGGAATATCTGCCACTTTGTCTAAGTATATTTTGGCCATTAATAAGAGGCATTTATTTAACCCAGTCGCCCTTGCAGTTGTCTTTATAACCTACGCATTTGGATATGGCGCAAGCTGGTGGGTGGGTAATGTATATTTATTATTACCTGTATTGATTGGTGGGTTATTAGTTATTAGAAAATTAAGACAGGCTGACCTGATCTTATCTTTTTTAGCAGCAAATATACTGGGTTTGTTATTTTATGTAGCTTCACATTTATCAGAACTTAAAGATGTTCTAAATTTATATTTATATTCCTACATATTATTTTTTGTTTTTGTGATGTTGACGGAACCAGTGACAATGCCAGATACTCGCAAAAAAAGAATAGTTTATGGAGCTCTATTGGGTTTTCTTTTTATACCTCAACTTAGGATCGGTTCTTTTATGTTGGGTCCAGAACTAGCATTATTATTTGGCAATTTATTTTCTTATTTTATTAGTCCTCAAAAACGCTATATGTTGAGGTTGTTAAATAAAGAGAAGATATCCACGGGTATTTATAACTTTGTATTTGACTCTAAGAAAAAGATAGCGTTTATACCGGGTCAATATTTTGAATGGACAGAATCACCATCTCGAACTGATAATAGAGGGAACAGGAGGTATTTTACCATCGCTTCATCTCCCACAGAGGAAAATATTATGTTGGGAGTAAGATTTTACGATAAACCATCTAGCTTTAAGAAAATATTATTAAACATGCAAAATGGTGACAAGATTGCAGCTTCAAAGTTAGCTGGAGAATTTGTTATGCCAGAAAACCGAGATATCAAACTTGCTTTCATCGCAGGAGGAATAGGAATAACACCTTTTAGAAGCATGATTAAATTTCTTTTAGATACAAATGAAAAAAGAGACATCACTCTCATGTATTCTAATGCTGCTGAAGTTGAAATAGCTTACAAGGAAATATTTGAGAAGGCAAAAATTGATTTGGGCATAAATACTCTATACACTCTTACCGACATAAATTCTATTGGGAAAGACTGGTGGGGAAGTAGGGGTTATGTTGATAAAGAAATGATTATAAAAGAAATACCCGATTATATGGAACGAGTATTTTATTTATCTGGATCACATACAATGGTCACTTCCTTTAAAAGTATCTTGATCAGTCTTGGGCTTTCAAAAAAACAAATTAAAACTGACTTTTTTCCAGGATTAGTTTAAAAATTTGTAAATTATATGAGAACTATTCTTTTTAATAATTTTAATTGGGAAGTCAAAGATTCTTCATCGATAAAAGTGGGCCCTGGTCCAAATTATTTTTCTTCATCCGAGGAAAATGTTTATGTTGATACAGGGGGTCTTCATTTAAAAACAACTTTTAGAGATGGTAAATATAATTGTGCCGAAGTGATTTTAGATAAACCATTAGGATACGGTGTATATAAATTTGGTTTAAAAAATGATTTAAGTAGTTTAGATAAAAACGCAGTTTTTTCTGGCTTTTTATATGAATCGGATTCAAAAGAAATTGATATTGAATACTCTGGATCAATGGTTGGAAAAAATAAGGGGCAATATGTATTACAACCTAGTAAAAAATCTATTAATGTATTTAAATTTAAGCGAAGCGGTTCTGAATATTTATCACATGTAATAACTTGGAACAAGGTGTATGTTAAATTTGAATGTTTCGAAAGCACAAATATATATGGAGAAAATGCTATAAAAATAAACGAATTTCTCTATATTGGTAAAGACAACCCACCACCAGATAAAGCTAGAATGATTTTTAATTTATGGTTTTATAAAGGAAAAACACCAAAAAAAGTTAACTCTGTAAATATAATAAATTTTACATTCGAGGAAGAAAAGAATTAAAATATAATTAATTATTAGAAAGAAAGTGACAATTAAAACGTTTATACTATTATGATAAAAAATTATTTAAAAACATTTATTTTACTGTCTTTAATAACTCTTGTTCCACAAAATAATCTTTTTGCATCTGAATTAAAAATATCTGGTTGGATTCCCTATTGGAGAGTAACTGCCGGTGTTGCAGACGCAAAGACAAATTTAAACGATATAGACACGCTTCATCCTTTCGTTTATACAGTTCAAGAGGATGGGAGTATTAAAGATTTGGGTAATTTAAGTGACAAAACTTGGACTAAATTATTTAAATCCGCTCGTTCGAAAAAAGTTGAGGTTATACCTACAATAATGTGGAGTGATGGAGGTAAAATGCAAGAAATATTAAGTGTCGAGGAGCTTCGAAAAAATCACGTAGCAAACATTGTATCTCTTGTTAAACAAAAGAAGTTTGATGGTATAGATATAGATTACGAAGCAAAAAGATCTGAAACGAAAGATTTTTATTCTTTATTTCTTAAGGAGCTAAAAAAGGGTCTGAAGGGTAAAATCTTGACCTGTACTGTGGAAGCTAGAACCCCCTTGGATTCTCTTTATACAGTAGTACCCAGTGTTATTGAGTATGCAAATGATTATGTAGAGATTGGAAAATACTGCGATAGGGTGGAGATCATGGGATATGATCTTGGGCGCGCAGATGTGAAGCTCAATGCTTCAAATAAAGGTATGCCTTATGTTCCCGTAGCAGATACAGATTGGGTTAAAAAAGTTGTAGAGCTTACCATAAAAGACGGTATTCCAGCAGAAAAAATAATGCTTGCGATACCAACATATGGTTATGAGTATGTTGTTACCGCAGCTCCGGAGCAATACAGGGGATATCAAAGACAACATGCACTAAATCCTGGTTACGGAGTAACTACTGCAAAAGAAAATAATGTAATCCCTAGCCGGGATAATGGAGGCGAATTAAGTTTCTCTTACTTTGCAACCTCGAGTCCTTTCTCTATATTAAGTTCACTTCCGGTTCCAGAAGGAACCACAACTGGTAACAAGGCTGCTGCACAGGCTTTGTTATTTTCAACAGCTACAGGTATGGAGGTTCCGTTTAACTATATAGTTTGGAGTGATGCTGAAGCCATAAGACAAAAAGTAGAACTTGCAAAATCAATGAATCTTCGAGGCATCGCGATATTTAAGATTGATGGGGGAGAGGATAAAAATATGTGGGAAACTTTTAGATAACATCTAGTCAAAAAATCAAAAAGGTGCAATGCTTAGAGTGTATGGAGAACATTAAAATTATATAAAAAATAATATGGCCAAAGGAAATAACGCTTACAAAAAAGATAAAAAGAAACCAAAAAAAGATAAAAAGAAGTAGTTTAAAGATCCGTCATTCGACAAGCTCGGGACGGATTTTTATATTTGTTAGATACGATAAATTATCTCTGTAAAAAAATGAATACTAGTATAAAAGACTTTACAGAATTTGATTTTGAAAATGAGAGAAAGAACTGATAAAAACTACATATGAAATACTGGCTTATAAAAAGTGAGGCGAATTGCTATTCAGTAAATGATTTAAAAAAAGATAAGAAGACTTCTTGGTCTGGTATCAGAAATTACCAGGCAAGAAATTTTCTCAAAGATATGAGGGTTGGGGACTTAGCGATTTTTTATCACTCAGGTGGAAATCCGCCGAGTGCCGTGGGTATAGCAAAGGTATCAATGAGCGCTCATCCCGACCTAACCGCTCAAGATAAAGCTGATGAGCACTATGATCCAAAATCTATTCAAGAAAACCCAATCTGGCAGATGGTTGAATTTTCTTATGTTGAAACATTTAAAAATCCCCTGACGTTACAACAGATTAAAATTAATCCGGAACTAGACGGTATCATGCTGGCACAGCAGGGAAGTAGGCTGTCGGTCCAACCTGTATCAAAAGAACATTTTGAAATCATAAGAAAATTAGGGAAATAAATTTTACTAAAATTTTAAAAGTCTACATAGAACGTTCGTTCTAATTCGTGATATACTGTTTCTATGGAAAAGAAGATCGCAAAGATTGCGGATTTTTATGGGTCACACCACCGCATGCCTACATATAGTGAGCTAGCTAAACTTCTTGGATACAAGACCAAAAGCGCGGTTTATTATTTTGTACAAAAACTGATAGATGAAGGAGTTCTGACCAAAGATAAAACTGGAAAATTAATTCCGAAAAATCTTGGAGAACTTAAAGTCCTGGGTCTTGTCGAAGCAGGATTTCCGAGTGGAGCTACCGAACTTATCATGGACACAATGAGCCTGGATGAATACTTGGTGGAAAACAAGGAGGCAACTTATATATTAAAAGTTAAAGGGGATTCGATGATCAACGCCGGCATTCATCCAGGGGACCTAGTGATAGTCGAGCGTGGCAAGCCCGCGAAGCCTGGACAAATAGTGATCGCCAACATAGATGGAGAATATACCCTGAAATACTATAGGGTCAAAAACAGAAAACCGTATCTTGAAGCCGCTAATGAAAAATATAAAGATATCTATCCTGAAAATGATTTGAAAATCGAAGCCGTTGTAAAAGCAATTATTCGTAAATATTAATTTCTTTATTCTAATGTTCTTAAGAATTTGAGAGTAAGAAATTTAAATAATATGGATAAAGAAAAATTCACTAGAGCCATAATTCACATCGACGGAGATTCTTTTTTTGCATCGTGTGAAATTTCTCTAAACCCTAAACTCAAAGGTCTGCCAGTTGTAACGGGGGAGGAAAGGGGGATCGCAACTGCCATGAGCAAAGAGGCAAAGGCCCTAGGGGTTCATAGGGGAATGCCGGTTTTTCAAATCCGCAAACTCTACCCACAGGTGATTATATGTAAATCAGACTATATGAATTACTCACTTTTTGCAGAGAGGATGTACGATATTGTGCGACGTTACACTCCCGAAGTAGAGGAGTATTCTATAGATGAATGCTTTGCTTCCTTCGACGTAGGTCTTCGACCGAGCTCAGCCGAGTGTCCTCAGGACCAGTTCCTGGGACCCTATAAAGAGGCCAAAATAGCTCTAAATGGAGGGTTGGAGGCTATTGCCGGATCTATCAAGGAAGCCCTAAATCGTGAGCTAGGAATGACATTTAGCCTAGGGCTTGCTCCTACAAAAGTGCTAGCCAAAGTCGCCTCAAAATGGCAAAAGCCAGACGGGTTTACGGTCATATACCCGAACAAGATAGATGAATTTTTAAGCGAGGTTCAAATAGGGGCAATCTGGGGCATTGGTCCTCAAACCTCGCTGCACTTACAAAGACATGGCATAAGGACCGCTCAAGACTTTGTAGAACGCGGAGAGGACTGGGTACACGCAATAGTAACTAAGCCTTATGTAGAAATCTGGCATGAACTCCGAGGCACCAATGCATTAGAGATTCAATCAGCTCCTCGGGATGATTATAAGAGTATTCAAAAAACTAAAACATTTACTCCACCATCCAAAGAAAAACATTTTGTGTTTTCTGAACTTTCAAAAAATGTCGAGGCGGGTTGTGCAAAGCTTCGACTAAATAATTTATCAAGTCGTCGTATTTATTATTTTTTAAAAACTCAAGAGTTTAGATATCATAAACGCGAAATTGAATTATCAAGTGCACTTAATACTCCCAATGAAATATTGGAATCTATAAAAAAAACTTTTGACGAAGTTTACAAACCTGGGACGACTTATAGAGCCTCAGGTGTGACAATGTCAGAATTAGTTGATGCAAACCTCATTCAAAAAGATCTTTTTGGGTCATTTAACTCGAATGAGGCATGGGACAAGGTTTATGATGCAATTGATTCGATAGATAAGCGATTTGGGACTCACAGTATGATGTTGGGATCAAGTTTAGCTGCTTTTAAAAAATCGGCTCCGGGGAAGTGGCAAATTGAAAAAATACATAATCCATTAACAGGATATAAAAAAAGATTAGAGATACCGTATATGGGGGAAGTAACCTAATAATTTTTTCGTGGCAAAACTTAAAAGGTCAAGAAATAATTAATCTAGCATTATTTAAAAAATGGCTCGGGGAAGTGGTTGTTTTAAGAAGTAAGCCTATACAGTTATATCTGTGTCGCAAAAGATATATTGTACGACGTTGTTATATTGATAAGTTCTCTATTCCCCAGTAATTAGGGCTAGCAATAACTTGACACTCCCATTGGTCATAGTAACCTGCTATTAGAATAGTTCAACAGATTAAGAGGTATGGATGAATACCGAGGTTTCAAAAAAATCTGCAGGAGCTCACTTCCCCATGATTGAAAGGGAGACATTTTTTACAAATCGGGATTTAGAAGAATTAACAAAAAAAGAAATCCCCTACCCTCAGGGTCTTAAAAGCATTGATGAAATTTTTAAAGAATTTGTTGAAATCATGGACGCAGACTTCAACACTCTTAGAGCTTTAATAAATTCAAGCGCTAATCAGTTTTTCCCCAGGCCGCTTTTGGTAGTTAATTCCGCAAATGATTATAATCACGGCTGTTACATTCCTGGAAAATATCATTCGGATTTGATTGGAGTTTGGCTACGACAACATTGTGATTTCATAAAAAAAATCGGCGGATAGAATGCTTACCACCTTCTGAATAGTGAGGTGGTTTTTTTTATAAACAAAACCCCCGAAACATCAGCTTCGGGGGTTTATGTTATCTTAACGCGATTTCAGATTCTTGAAATTTGGCCCAACACGGAGATGACGACATCCAAGGTTGTGCACCTTGTCTGTTGTAGAGATAACGAGCATAAGAAGTGTTACCTTCGATTGTATAGATGTTATATCCAAGTTTTTTAGATGTTTCTAAATGATATTTCTCATTTATCTGCATCACACCCACATCTTGATTATTAACCTCCCCTCTTATGACCGTACCATCTAGAGCAAATTGTCTATTGCGAGATTCACACCTTGCAACGTCGATCATTATCGGAATATCCGCAAAATATTTTTCTACGAATATTTTAACATTCTTAGAATCTGTCATCGGCTTATAGTCTTCTGATTTAATTTCTTTTTTTGCTTTAACTTCAGGAGTTGGTATTGGTTCTACCTCTGTAGTTATCACCGCCTTGCTATCAGTAGATGGAGCAACAGGACCATTGAATGCGGGCCAGATTCCAAATAATGAGGAAGAAAGACTGAAGAGAAGACTAATGGTCGTAAACTGTAAAATAAATTTATTATAAACTTTTAAATTTAGAGTGGCCGTAACTGAGTTTCACCCTCCAATTGAAAAGCCAGCACTAGCTGACTTGCGGATACATTAGCAGAATATGGCCCGTCTGTCAATCATTTAAAACTTTAAAAATCTATTCTAGCCCTATTTATATGGATATTATCAAGATTGAATAAATTACTATTTTACTAATATTTAAGGCTTTTTATTTAGATTCAGGATTTATTTCTTCCCTTTCTGAAATATCGTAAATCACCTCAATTGTTCCGTCTTTTTCTATACAAACCGGTCGTTACTTTCCTCTTCTCTTCCCTGCCAATAGATACTATAGAGTTATTACTAAGATTAATGTCTGTTGTTTCAACATCTAACATAATTATATTTTTGGTTTGCAGTTAAGGGCCAAAGTGTATCCTGCCGCTTCGGCGGCAGCGCTATTTTTAAAAGTTATTAGATTGGCTGATGAAATTTGTTTAGCGCCGGGACAATGTGGGTAGTGGTATTTGGTACCTTTCACAGAGCCAACTACTGCTGAGTTGGAGCTGACTGTTGTTGTGGCAGCTGTTTCTTTTTTTATTTCTTCTTTTTCTACAATTGATGCGTTGACTTGGCTTTCTAGTGAATTTGTTAGGCTCGGGTTATATTCTATTTTTACCCCAGCGCGTGTATCTCTATTTGAAAGTTTTCCCAAGCCAAAAGAAGCGCCTGATACCAGAATTATTAAAAATATTAGAAAAAATTTTTTAATGATTGATCTATCTTCTATTTCGCCTCTTTCGTTAAAACTGACGGTTTCTATGTCAGCTTTCTCTTTTATGGGCTTGATTTTACTCCACTCTTCATATATACTCATTCTCTAAATTATACAACGATATGGCACATAAAAAATCTGCTGGAACAACTAAAAACGGGCGAGACTCCAATCCAAAATACCTTGGCATTAAGTTATCGCCAGGATCTTTTGCCCAAAGTGGCTCCATTTTGATACGTCAACGTGGTACAGACGTACTTCCTGGAAAGAACGTAGGAATGGGTAAGGACCACACACTGTTTGCTTTAGTTGATGGAAAAGTATCTTTAAGCTACAAGAGAAAGATGCATTTTGATAACACAATGAGCAAAAAGAAAGTTATGCACGTTCTACCACTAGCGTAAAGTGCGTAAGCTTATCGTCAACTGAAACCGGTACTGAAAAAGTACCGGTTTCTTTTATGGGATGATCTAAAATTATAGATTCGGAGGGAATATCTAGACCCCTATCTACTAGAGTTTGAGCTAATTTTTCTCGGGTAAGTGATGCAAAAAGATGTCCTTTTTCATTAGCTTTAAAAGCTAACCTGACTTCAGTGCCAGCAAGCTTTGAAATATTTTCAATATTTTTTCTAACTTTTGCTTCCGATGATTTTAAACTTGCCTCTTTAAGAGATTTTATTTGACCCGCTGCTGCTCCCCCACTCGCTACAGCTAGTTTTTTGGGTATTAGAAAATTAATAGCATGCCCATCGGAGACATTTTTTTCTTCAAATCTTCTACCTATTCCTTTGACATCTTTAAGTAAAATTACTTTCATCCTATTATGGGTTTAGTTGTTTAATATTTCTATAGCTTTTTCTAATTGAGGATCTCTATTGGCTACCCTGTCTTCTTGAGTTCTTTTGACTACATATTGCGGAACAATTCCTTGATTAGATATAGACAAGCCGTTTGGAGTCATCCATCTTGCGATAGTAACTTTTATGGAGGTGTCGGCAGTAACCGGGACAAGTTCTTGTACCGAACCTTTACCAAAAGTTTTATCTCCCACCAATATCGCCTTACCGTGCTCGGAAAGAGCCCCTGCGAGGATCTCTGATGCTGAAGCAGAGCCTCCGTCGACTAATATGACAAACTTGAGTCTGTCGGAAAACACGTCATAGCCCTTACTTCTATATACAGTCTCCTCTTTACCCTCTCCAAAATTTTCCCTCACCACAACCTTGCCGGACGGCAGGAACCAACTTGCCATATCTATCGATGCCTCTAAATATCCCCCTGGGTTTCCCCTAAGGTCGAGTATCAATTTATTATTTCCAGACTCAACAAAGCTTCTCAGTGCCCTGCGGAAAAGATTTGGTGATACTGCTGAAAAATTATAAAGATCAATTTTATAAATTCCATTCCCAAGATTTTTTGTATCAATTGTCGGGATGTCTATTACGTCTCTTATTACAGTTATTTTTAAAGGTTCTTTAGTGCCTTCTCGCCAAACTGTTAATATAACGGAGCTTCCTTTAGGACCACGAATAAATTTAACGGCTTGATCTGTAGAAAGGTTTGCTGTGCTCTTATCATCTATGCTCATAATTTTATCTCCGGCTAAAATTCCCGCTCTCTCAGACGGACTACCTTTTAAAGGTGCCACTACTGTCAGAATCCCATCCTTTGATACAACCTCCATACCTACTCCTTCAAAATTACCCCTTACATCGCTTTCAAAAAGCTCATTTTCAATTGGTGGAAAGAAAACTGTATATGGATCTCCATAAGATGCAGCTAGTCCCTGTATTGCACCCCAGACCTTATCTTCATCACTTACAATTTCTGTAGATGTGCTTGAAGGAACAAATTTTTCATTTAAAATATCCCATGCTTTCCAAAAGGTTGTGAAATCAACCCCAGCAGGTTGACCTAAATTTTTATTCGAAACTTCTAAAGAAGCTGGCAACACAAATACCTCAGCCTTTCCTTTATAAAAGCCAAAAGAAAAAAATATGATCGCAATTAAAGTCGATGCTATTATGCTCGAAGTATTATTTTTCCAAAAACTCATTGCTTTAATTATTACATTTAGGCTCCTAGATGGTCAAACTTCAAAGCTTTTTAAATAAAAAAATAACGTTATAATGAATAAAATTTATGCTTAAAATATCAAACACCCTCACAAAGGAGGTTGAGGACTTTAAACCGATAATAGAAGGCGAGGTAAAAATGTATCATTGCGGACCGACTGTTTATGACTATGCCCATATTGGTAATCTGAGGGCTTTTTTAACGGCCGACATATTGCGAAGGTATTTTGAGCATGAAAATTACAAAGTTACCCAAGTAATGAACATAACTGATGTTGGTCAGCTATCTGGGGACACAGACGAGGGTGAGGATAAAATGACAATAGGTCTAAGAAGAGAAGGAAAACAGGTCTCGATGGAGTCTATGAAGGAGTTGGCTGATTTTTATACGGAACGATTTAAAGAAGATATTCTAAGTTTAAATATATTACTACCCCATCACATGCCTAAAGCAAGTGAACATATAGAGGAGGACATTGAAATTATCAAAATTTTAGAAGATAAAGGATTCACATATAAAACAACCGATGGTGTTTATTTTAGTGTTGCGAAGGACCCACATTATGGTTTGCTCGGCGGTACTGGCGATGTATTAAATTCAGAAGCTCGCATAAACACTAATACCGAAAAAGAGGATCCTCGAGATTTTGCTTTATGGAAATTCAATAAAAACTTAGGGTTTCCAAGTCCATGGGGACAGGGTTTTCCTGGATGGCACATAGAGTGTTCAGCCATGTCTCGAAAGTATCTTGGAGAAAGTTTCGATATTCATACAGGTGGAATTGATCTTGCTCCAATTCATCACAACAATGAAATAGCACAATCCGAAAATGCTTGCGGGTGCAAATTTGTAAATTATTGGGTTCACAATGAGTTTTTGCAGTTGAGTGAAAATAAAATGGCAAAATCCGCAGGTAACTCGATAACTATTAGGACAATAATCAAAGATGGCTATTCTCCATTATCTTATAGATATTTTTTGTTGCTATCTCACTATAAAACCCCAACAAATTTTACATTCGAGGGATTGGGTGCAGCAGAAACTGCATTAAAGCGATTGAAGGATTTTTTCGATACTCTTCCAGAAGGCGGTAAATTAAATAATAAATATCACAAAAAGTTTTTAAAAGCACTCGACAGTGATTTAAATACACCCGAAGGATTAGGAATAACTTGGCAATTAGTCAAAGATCCTAAAGTAAGCTTAGAAGATAAGCGAGAAACATTGCTTAATTTTGATAAAATATTGGGTCTTCACCTATTAAATAATGAATTTACTGTGATTAATATTCCCTCAAATATTAGGAAACTATTAGAAGAAAGGGATCTAGCAAGGATACAGGGAGAGTGGCAAAAATCTGACGAAATCAGAGAATCTATTTTAAAACTTGGATATGAGGTTATGGATACAGATGAGGGTCCCAAATTAAACAAGATATAGATAAATCCTTTTAAAAAGTAGCCTACTGTTCCTATATTAGCTTATTTATTGTTTATTGCTGTTTATTTGGATGTATATAGACAATCCACAGGTTATCAAGTTGTTTTTGGGCTATTTGTATTTTACCTCTCGGTTTTAAGCTGATAGCATTGTGGCATGTCTGTAAAAGAAAACTTGAAGCTGCGTATTCCCCCTCAAAGTCTTGAGGCCGAGATGGCTTTACTTGGCTCAATTATGCTAAGACCTGATTGCATTTATGAAATAATGGACATTACTGGTCCTCAATGTTTTTATTTTGAAAAACATAAAACAATTTATGAAACGATGCTTGAGCTTTTTTCTAAACGCCAGCCGATAGATATATTATCTCTATCCTCTAGATTAAAAGAAAAAGACTTTCTAGATAGATTGGGCGGCACCACTTTTCTTACTGAGCTTACTGCTACAGTTCCCTCTTCTGCAAATGTTAAACATTACGCTGAGATAGTGCAGAAAAAATTCATGATGAGAGAGCTTATTGATGCTTCGGAGTTTATTTCACATTTAGGGTTTAATGAGTCGGGAGAACTCGAAGAAATTATTGATAGTGCCGAGAAAAAAGTTTTTGATATTACTCAGAGATATTCTGCTAACCAAAATTTCAAAGACTTAAAACCTCTTCTTCATGAGGCATTTGATCGATTTGAAAGGCTTTCATCTGCTGAACATGAGCTTCGCGGAATTCCAACAGGTTTTAAATCGCTCGATGATATCTTGGGGGGTTTTCAAAAAACAGATCTTATTATTCTTGCGGCTCGCCCTTCTGTTGGTAAAACTGCTTTAGCGCTCGATATTGCGCGCAAAACTGCTAGCCTGCACCAATCAAAAGTTGGAATATTTTCACTTGAAATGAGCGCGGATCAACTAGTCGATCGTATTGTTGCAGCCCAATCAAAAGTTGATGCATCTGTAATTAGAAAAGGAATTCGGTCTCAAGCTGGTAGCTGGCGAGAGGATATATTCAAAAATATCAGCACTGCCCTTGATGAGCTTTCCCGTACACCTATTCATATTGACGATCAATCTGGTAACACCATTCTTCACATGCGATCTGCCGCAAGGAAATTAAAAATAGAAAAAGGTTTGGATCTTTTAGTTGTAGATTATCTTCAACTTATGATGCCTCCATCCGGAAGAGCAAGTGATAATATGGTGCAACAAGTTACAGAAATAT
The DNA here is from genome assembly GCA_030855685.1 of bacterium. Lineage (GTDB taxonomy): Bacteria > Patescibacteriota > Minisyncoccia > Phycocordibacterales > Zambryskibacteraceae > JAIFWN01. The sequence continues at coordinate 25,473 of JALYQT010000003.1, forward strand.
CTCGTGGTCTAAAACAGATAGCTCGAGAGTTAGTTGTTCCTGTCCTCGCTCTGTCTCAACTCTCGAGAGCTGTTGAAACTAGAGGTGGCAAGCCAAAACTTTCTGATCTTCGAGACTCAGGATCTATTGAGCAGGACGCGGACCTCGTAATGTTTATTCATGCAGAAAATGACGATATTCGAGATGAAAGTGGAAAAATGAAAGAAGTTCAAAGAAAACAATTGATCATTGCTAAACACCGTAATGGTCCCCTCGGTGATGTTACTCTTGATTATCACACTCGATACAATACCTTTGTAGAGATTGATTATTCAAATTATGGAAAGGCTGAGGAAGATTTTAAGAGTTTTTAATGTACGTGTTAAAATACCTCAATGAACTCTATAGATAAGCTTGCAGAGTTATTTTCTCACTTTCCAGGAATAGGTCCTCGGCAAGCTAGACGGTTTGTATATTATCTGCTTCATCGCCAAGGTAATTTTACGGAGGATTTAGTCAGGGCTGTTGAAAATCTTAAAATAGACACTGCTCAATGTAGTGTGTGCATGAGATATTTCCCACAAGATTTGCACAACACCCTCGTATGTTCAGTCTGTAGGGATGTTAGTCGCGATTCATCTATGCTCATGGTAGTTCCTAGAGATGTTGATTTTGATGCTTTAGAAAAATCTCGTTTCTATAAAGGATTTTATTTTGTATTAGGGGGTTCGCTACCCATACTCGAAAAGGACCCTCAATCAAGAATTAGAATAAAAGAGTTATTAGCGCTCGTGAATAAAAAAAATTCTGAAAATCTCAAGGAGATAATACTAGCTATGAATGCAAATACGGAGGGTGAAAACACTTCAGATTTTTTAAAGCTTGAATTGGAAAAGATAATAAATAATGAAGCTAAGATTTCAGTGTTGGGAAGAGGACTTTCAACCGGTGCAGAACTAGAATACGCGGATCCTGATACCCTTAAAAACGCCCTTATTCATCGAACAGAATAGTTATCGCCCGTTTACCAAGGAGACTCCTTGGTAAACGGGCGTGTATAAAAAAACTCCTTACGGAGTGATTTTATTTTATAGCATCGATTTGGACTTCAAAATAAGGTTGTCTGTGTCCATTTTTCTTAAAGTAGCGAGATTTTTGTTTGTATTTAATGACATCAATAGTTTTATATCGAGATATTTTTTTGAGAGTTGCGCTAACACTTGCACCTGTAATATAGGGGGTTCCGATAGTAGCACTATCTGCCCCATCATCCACCAATAAAACCTTATCAAAAGTTATTGCATCCCCTTCTTTATATTTGCCTAGCATCTTTTCAATTTTAACAGAATCTCCAGGAGAAACTCGATATTGTTTGCCGCCCGTGGCAAATACAGCATATTCAGTTTTACCTTCAATTTTAGGAGTTTTTTTAGCACGAGCCTTGGGAGAGGGCTTTTTTGCGACGGTTTTTTTCTTTGTAGTTTTTGCTTCTGCCATAGGTGATATATTCTACATATTAGCCCTAAAAAAGCAATGACCACCAAATAACCTAACTATTCTATTGCCGGTTTATCAATTGCGATTGTTTCAATTCCTGCAGATTCTCCTGTTATACGCATAATGTCTTTATCAATCTTTCTAAACTCCTTTCCACCATTTGTATAATGATTTACTGCCGTTGAAAGAGTATTTCCGAGTTTTGAATAGTATTCTTCATAAGACTTTAGGTGTTTTCCTAGCTCTCCGACACTTTTGATAATATCTTTAGCTTTTTCTTCTATCTGCATCGCCTTTAAGCCCTGTAATACAGTTTGAATATAGGCAAGCAAAGAAGTGGGCGAAACTATTATAACTTTGTACTTTCTTGCGGCACGCTCTATTAAGGATTCCGTGTCGTCATTTATCGCCCCAACTTTATTTATCAAAAGGTCGTAATATATTGCTTCATGAGGTATGAACATAAAAGCAAAGTCCATTGTTCCAAGGGAGGGTTGGATATATTTTGAAGTTTCTACTATTCTATTTTTAAGATCACTCACTAAAAGTTTTTCATGCCTTTCTCTCTCAATTGGGTCTTTTGTTTCCACAAGACGATTATAGTTTTCAAGAGAAAATTTAGAATCGATGGCAAGTTTTTTATCTTTTATAAAAATAACCGCATCCGGTATGAGTTCATTCCCCTCTTCATCTTTACCCAATCTATGCTGGCACTCATATCCTCCTGTGCCAAATACATTTTGAAGCAAGGTTTCTAAATAATACTCTCCCAGAATTCCACGTTGCTTGGGGTTTTTTAAAATATCTTCAAGAGACTGAAGTTGGTCGGCAAATGAAATCACCTGTTTGTTAGTCTCATCTAGTTTAGTGAGCCCCTCTGTTACTTCTCTAATGAGTTTGGCAGACTCACCAAACTGACTACGTACTGACTCGTTCATGAGCTTATTGGACTCACTCATTTTTGAATCTACAGTTCGAGAAAGTTCATTTACCTGCTGTAAAAGTAACTGCATTGCTTGGCTATCCTCAGGCTTGTTTTCATTATTTTTTTTGCTTCGGGTTGTATATAAAATAACAGCATTCATGACGAAAAGAACAAAAATTCCGATCATAGCTAAATTTTCCATTGTGTAATTATATCTTTTTGAGACTATTCTGTATAATTAATACATGAGCTTACACACCGATATCAAAGATCAAATTAAAGTAGCGATGCTTGCCCGAGACGCTGAAAAGCTTTCTGTGCTTAGGGGGTTATTGGCTTCCTTTACAAATGAACTTGTTGCAAAAAAACGAAAGCCTGATGAAGAACTTTGTGATGAAGATGTTTTGGCTGTGATAAGAAAAAATGTAAACCAGAGAAAAGACTCTATCGAGCAATTTGAAAAAGGAAATCGTATGGATCTTGCTGAAACAGAGAAAAAAGAACTCGACATCCTCATGACATACTTACCTGTTCAAATGTCTCGAGATGAAATACTAGAGTACGTCAAAGCAAAACAAATTGAGTTAGGAGCAAATGATAAATCTAAAGCTGGACAATTTATGGGGGTTGTTATGAAAGATCTTAAGGGCAAGGCAGACGGCCCACTTGTCAAGGAAGTTATTGATACCTTATTTTAATTGTTGACTTTTTATAAATAAAATAGAAGATAATATGAGACAAGGACCTTCGGAATTTAATGGGAGTAATGAGGATATGATTATCGATGATGAGGTCATCTCGAAGATGGCAGATGATTTTGAAACTGTACTTTTAGATATGAGGAGTGAGGACCCAAGGATTGATTCCTCACAAGTAATTGAAAAAGTTTTGGTTAAACACTTTATTCCCTTTTCAAAACGGAAGCTCTATGCAGATTTACTCAATAGTCGTCTAATTGAGCGCAAAAGAAACCAATGGGAAACGCCCGGTATTGGCAAGCCAACACCCGAAAAGCAGAGTGTCGTTGAAAAAAAAGAGCCTTATGATTGGATGATTAAATATCGAGATAGTGGGCGAGACAACTATTAGTCTCGCCTTTTTTATAATTACAACCCAACACTAGGGATAGGTTTTTGATACTTTTTCATTATTTCAGCCTCTACTTCACCTCTATTTTTTCCATATTTTAGTTTAGACAAAGCGACGATTGCTTCTACACTCTCTTTGTTGCCCGCAGGAGGAAAACCGATCTCTATATCAAATGGCTCAACCGGTCTGCCCTGTGCCAATATTTTCATATAGGCATTTAGATTATCAATATTCATAAGATCCTCTGATGAGAAAATCGGAGCAAATTGTTTTTCTAAATATTCAGCGTCATCTGATCCGACTCGAAAAACAGCCATTGAGCCAACGTTACCAAATACTGCGTTTTTAATATTTTCTTCAAGTTGAGCAATAAACTGGTGAGCAATGGTTAGAGAGAGCTTATATTTACGAGCTTCAGAGAGAATTGTGGCAATAGAATTTGTAGTAATATTCTGGAACTCATCTATATACAAATAGTAAGGAGGAAAATCTTTGCCTGTGGAGTCAACGCGCGAAAGTGCAGCCATCAGTATCTTTCCTACAATAATAAGTCCGATAAGATTTGCATTTATATCCCCTAGTCGCCCTTTTGACAGGTTTACCAGGAGAATCTTTTTTTCATCCATAATCTCTCGGAAATTAAATGCAGATTTTTCCTGCGCAATAATTGGACGCATAATATCGTTTGCAGCAAACACGTCGAACTTTGAGGTGATATATGGAACTACGTTTGCAAGTGCTGCATCTCCTCCTGCTTTGCCAGCGACCTCCGTCCAAAATTGATAGACGATAGGGTTTTTACATTTTGATAATTTCATCTCCCTGTAGTCTTTGTTAACCATGACCTTTGATACATCAAGAAGTGTTGAACCAGAATCAGGATCTTCTATTACAAGCATTGTGGCATTACGAAAATACTGTTCAAACATTGGACCCATTGACTCGGGAACTCCTCCATAAAGTTTTTGAAATATTCCAAATAGCTCGTTGACCACAAAAGTCTTTTGTTCTGGTTTACTTTGATCGTACTCGAGCATATTGAGCCCCATTGGTCTTTCGGTATCTGCGGGATCAAAATATATAACGTCATCGACTCTTTCTGGTGGAATATGCTCAAGAATTTGCATAATATCTGAGCCGTGAGGGTCTATCATACAAACACCTTCTCCGGCTTTAATATCCTCAATTATCATATTCTTGAGTAATGTAGACTTACCAGTTCCAGTTTGTCCTATCACGTATAAGTGCCTCAAGCGATCTGCGGGTGAGATATAAACATTTTTGCTCGTACCTTGGTAGTGATTTACACCCATAAAAGTTCCATCCGTTGAAACTCCCATCGGAACTCCTGAGGATTTTGATGAAGTTCTCTTCAGTGGCGTTCCAGAAATAAGAGACTCCGTATGGAAATGGAGCATGCTTGAAAGCTCCTTGAGATTGAGCACGACCGCCTCACCTTCCCTAAAAAGTCTAAAAGTAAAAGCTCTATAAAAATCACTTTCTTTGTTTACCTTGATTTTATCCCAAACTATCTTATTGCGACCAGTATTTTCAAATTGATTAAAGGCTGCTTCAATATTATTTAAATGATGATGCGCCTCTGCTTCATTTGAAGCTGCAACAGCTAATCTAATATTTGTTTCAACTAGAGGACTTTTTAGCTTTTCATTTATTGCTTCAAGTGCGTGTTCGTCGACAATAGGATTCTCATCTTTTTTCTTTGCCCCAAAAACTAAAATTCCCATAACCTTTCCAACTTCAGATGTTACTGAGTTATCACTTAAAACTTCTTTAGATTTTTCACCTTTTTTTATTCTTTCAATGGCCTTTCTGTAAGTATCAGCGTATTTATTTTTTGAAGGATGAAAAATAATCTGTATAGCAGCTCCAGCTCCTTGCTTGGGTATTTTTGAAAACCCACTCAAGATTATATTTAAAGGATCATCGCCTAGCTGATCATAAGTTTTCAAAGGATATGCGGGATAATTTTCTAATCTTCCCGTAGCACCAAGTACATACGCGTCTGGATTAAAAATATTATAGTCTCTGTCTCTTTTTATTAGGCGGGCATTCGGAAAAAGTGAGAGGAGCTGTTTTTCAAAGAGTCCTTCCCT
>JALYQT010000011.1 GCA_030855685.1 bacterium
TACTTGGTGCAGGTCAGTTTAACTGGAGCGATACCAGACTCACTGCTGCAGCGCTCGCGTTGTTTATGGTCTCTACCGTTTTTCAGAATCTGGTACTACTTTTTATTCGTGGTTTTTATTCAGCAGGGTTAACAAAAAAACCCTTTGTTATTAACCTCATTTCGGCCTTGATCATAGTTCTAAGTTCATATGGATTAGTAAAAATATTTTTTATGTATGAAGGATTTAGATTTTTTATTAGCGCTCTACTTAGGGTAGAAGAAGTACCAGGTAATAGCATGCTGATGTTACCACTTGGATTTAGTATAGGAACAATCATAGGAGGAATAATTCATTGGATAACATTTGAAAAAAGCTTTCCTGGATTTACTCGTGAAATTAAGACTACTTTATTTCACTCAATATCTGCGTCCATTATTTTGGGAACAGGAACTTACGTTGGTTTAAATATTTTTAGTGATCTTTTTAATATTAATTCTCTAGTTGGAATATTTATGCAGGGAATATTTGGCGGTGTCTGTGGACTTATTGCGGGGATTTCTACGTTGATTGCTTTACGAAATAGAGAAATTCATGAAGTGTGGGGAACAGTCCATGTAAAGTTTTGGAAAAGCAGAGTTATAGCACCGGACCCGGAAGTTATCTAGCTGTCGCTCGGCATTATAATTTTTTTGCACGATTCCGCCTACGCAAGATTTTCTAGGACAATATCCTCGCTAAAATTTAAAATGCTTTAAGAAAGTGGAAAAATAGCGTATAAATAGGCTCACATGGAAAATATTCGAAACTTTTCAATTATTGCTCACATTGACCACGGAAAGAGTACACTCGCCGATCGCATGCTTGAAGTAACGGGAACAATAGAGAAGCGAAAGATGAAAGATCAAGTTCTTGATTCTATGGATCTTGAACGAGAACGTGGCATTACAATTAAAATGCAACCCGTGAGAATGAAATATTCTACTGGTAGCAAAGACTACATATTAAACTTAATTGATACCCCAGGACACATAGACTTCTCTTACGAGGTTTCAAGAGCACTTAGAGCCGTTGAAGGGTCTATATTACTAGTTGATGCTACTCAAGGTGTTCAAGCTCAAACTCTTACAACTCTTGGCATGGCGAGGGAATCAGGGCTGGTTATAATTCCCGTAATTTCTAAAATCGATTCTCCTCTTGCAAGAGTGGAGGAAATATCACAAGAAATTATCAGTTTACTCGGAGTTAAAAATGAAGAAATAGTATTAGTTTCAGGAAGAACGGGTGCGGGAGTAAAAGAGCTCCTTGATGAAATAGTTGAGAGAATTCCTGCGCCGAAAAAGATTTCGGGAGATGAATTTAAATCTCTTATTTTTGATTTTAAATATTCAAACCATCGAGGTGTAATAGTTTTCGTCCGTGCCCAATCTGGCTCCGTTATGAAAGGGGACAATCTAAAGTTTAAAATTGCAGACAAGGAATTCCAGGCTCTTGAGGTCGGATATTTTATGCCCGAAGAAAAACTAACCGACAAGCTTTCGGAGGGAGAAATTGGCTATATTGTGACAGGGATCAAGGAGCCAGGCATTGTTTCTGTCGGAGACACCGTGTCATCAAAGGCCGACACCTCCGCGCCGCTTGAAGGGTATCAAAAAGCAAGACCGGTGGTGTGGGCCTCTATTTATCCTGAAAGTCAGGATGATTTTACTTTACTAAGACAAGCTCTTTTAAAGCTTCGATTATCTGATTCAGCTTTTTCTTTTGAGGAGGAATCTTCTGGAGTGTTGGGTAGAGGATATCGATGTGGCTTTCTAGGGATGCTCCATCTTGAAATCATAAGTGAGAGGCTTAGGAGGGAGTTTGATTTGCCTCTCATTATTACTCTTCCTAGTATTACGTATAAAATTACTTATAAAACCGGCAAGTCAGAAATTATTTATACACCGTCTTTTTTTCCAGAGGATCATCTGATAGCCTCTGTGGAAGAACCATGGGTGTCATGCGCTGTTATTACTCCACCTATTTATATCGGGTCATTACTACAGCTTTTATACGAACATGAGGCAGAGGTGGGTAATACTGAAAGTTTCGGCGAAGAACGAACGTCGGTTCATTTTATGATGCCACTTCGCGAACTAATGAGAGGTTTTTTTGATAAATTAAAAAGCGCCACATCCGGTTTCGCTTCTATTTCATATGATATCGCAGGAGAAAGAATGGCGGATGTTACAAGGCTTGACCTAGTTGTAGCTGATGAAGCAGTGCCTGCTTTTGCAAAAGTGATATCGCGACGCCAAGTTGAAACAGAGTCAGAGATTGCCGTAGATAAGCTTGCAGCAGCTCTTCCTCGTCAGATGTTTTCACTAAAGATACAAGCGAAGGCTCTTGGTCGCATTATCGCATCAAGGAGCCTAAGTGGCATGAAAAAAGACGTTACTCAGCATATGTATGGTGGAGACATCACTCGTAAAATGAAACTTCGAGAAAAACAAAAGAAAGGAAAAAAGAAAATGAAAGAAAGAGGAAATGTAAGTATTCCCCAGGAGGTTTTTCTTAAAATGATAAAAAGCGATTAGGCTAATTATCTAAAGATTGGCATATAAAGAAGAACCATAGAAAGCATAAGGAGGACCGAAAGAACGATCCAAATAACCTGAAACTTTTTCTTGTGTCTCTTATCGAATAGCATGAAATGCATGTTAACATAAGAAATATCTTAATACCATGAGAGAACTTCAGAAAAAACAGATATTAAAAAGAAGGATGTATTCAATCCCAGCTCTAATATTACTTTTAGTGCTGGTACTTCTGACGGTAAGGGGCACATGGCAAGTTTTAGAAAAAAGAGCTGAAAGTATCAAGTACGTTGAGGCTCTAGAAGAAAGGTCTAAAATACTAGAAGAGCGAAAGAGGGAGCTAGATGAAGAGGTGGATTATCTTGAAACAGAAGCCGGCATAGATGAGGAGATAAAAGAAAGATTTAATGTGGCTAAAATGGGCGAGAAGGTCGTTATAATTGTCGATCCTAAGCCAATAGCCACCACAACCTTAAGCGAAGATGTACCTTGGTACAAAAGATTTTGGAATGCTATAATACCTGGACAATGAAAAAAGTAGAAATATATTCCACAGAAAGTTGCCATTTTTGCCATTTAGCAAAAGAATTTTTTAGTACATATGATGTTCCCTTTACCGACCATAATGTTGGAATGGATGTTTCTAAAAGAGAGGAGATGATTGATAAAAGCGGTCAGATGGGCGTACCAGTGATCGTTATTGACGATAAAGATGTTATCGTGGGATTCGACCGAGAAAGGCTCGCGAGTCTTTTAGGAATACCCGCATAAGCTAATATGACATTGTAAATTGTTGAGGTGTTTTATTGTTTATGGTGATATATTTTCTCGTGCTCATATAGTTCGCTGCCGTAGTTCAATGGATAGAACAAGACACTCCTAACGTCTAGATGCAGGTTCGATTCCCGCCGGTGGCACCAGTATTTTTTAAGGAGCAATATGCCTGCGCATATTGCGTCGGGAATCGAAAGCCGGAACATGTCGCTATACGACAGTGAGCCGGGGTCGAGAGAAATTTCTTTTAGAAATTTACTCGTGACCGATTTCCGCAGTTGGCACAATCAATTTGAAAAACGGGTATATTTTGTTATACTCCTGTGATGAATCCCGATGAACACGAGCTCTTAGAAAAAGTAGCTGAGTTGACCGAAAGGAATAATAAGTTGCTTGCTAAAATAGAAAAGCGGGGAAAGTGGTTGGCTATTTGGGGTTTTGTTAAAATAGCTCTTTTCATATTACCGTTAATCGCTGGATACATTTTCCTACAACCATATTTTGGGTCAGTGGAAAAATCTTTCGATGTCTACAGAAATTTGTTAAATTAAATTCAAGCCAAGATAGCTCCCCACAGGAAAGCAGAGCTTCCTACGGGGCAAGCAGTCGACTTTCGATTATGTTGTCATCATTTTATTCTGGTAATACTAGAATAAATAATGCCAAGATAGCTCAGTTGGTAGAGCATTCCCCTGAAGAGGGAAGGGTCCCCAGTTCGAACCTGGGTCTTGGCACAATAATAAAATCAGCCAGATTATTCTGGCTGATTTTATTATCTGTTTTGAAGCAAGGTTCGAACGCAGAAAGGGGTCGAGGAAACATCTGTTTCCTCGCAGAGGAGAGCAGCGAAGTGTTGAGAACCGAGGGTTCTCAAATAGGAACGATAGTTCCGAGTTCGATCCTGGGTCTTGGCACCACAATAAAAAAACCGTCCTTCAGTAAACTCAGGATGGCTTTTTATTGTCCTCTAACTTTTAATTTAGTTGAGCGATTTTTATCTACCTTAGGAAGAACCAAAATAAGTAGCCCAAATTTTTCGATAGCCTCAGCTTCCTCTACATCTATTTCTTCGGGTAAAACTATTGTTCTGGAGAAAGATCCCCAGTATAGCTCACGATGAAAATAATCGACATTTGCAATAGTTTGTTCTTCTTCGCGTCTACCTCTGATGGTGACAGTGTCACGAGTAATAGAGACATCCAGATCATCAGGTTTAACACCCGCAACCATGGTTTTTATAATTATATCTGATGGTGTTTGATAAACATCAACAGTCAGTTGTCCTTCCTCTTCTTTTTCCTCTTCAAATATATTAGCAACCGGACTATGGACACTTGCTTGGCGCATTCTTATTTCCTCAGCTTCTTCTTCGAGTTTTACTGCACCTGATAATCTTTCAAAAAATGATCTTTTGTTATTATTCATATTAGTATTTATATCTATATTCTACCACCTGGAGTTTTTTTTAGAAGTAGAAAAGTGGATATTAAGATTCGATGGGCTTAATTCGTTTAACTTTTTCAAAAAATAATAATAATAATGCTATACCGCCCCATAAAATACTGAATGTTTTAAAGGCATGAAAACCTGGTTGATTTAATATAAATAAATTAAAACTTGTATGAATAATTACTGCCAGCATAAACCCTATTAAAAAATCTTCAATTTGGATGGTCCTTGATTTATAGAAAGATAAAGCCATTCCAGCTCCAACTGCAGCGGACGAAATAACATGCAATAAACTAGCGCCAATAAATCTAAAGTTTCCAGTTATTACTCCTCCAACTAAATCCTGCTGAAGGAGGGGATTGATAATAAATAAAGTATTTTCAAGAGCCACAAAACCCAAAGCAGCTGTAATCATATAAATCATTGGATCAAGAGGCTCATTGTCTTCAAGCTCTCTAATTCCGCCAAAATACGCTGCTCCGAATTTAAATAATTCCTCAAGTATTGCCCAAATCAAAAACGCGCTTAATCCAAAGCCAGGAAAAAGTTCATCGGTGAATTTTTGAAAAGGCAGTACGATTATTACAGCGCACATACCAAGGACAAAAGTTCTAGCCAAAAGCCTTCGTGGTTCGGGTCTTTTATTATCCTCACGCAACCAAAACATTAACCATAAAAGAGCAGGTAATATTCCCGCGAGCAGCGCGTATATAACCATGGAAAGTTTTATTTCCATGCGTTAATTTAGGAAAGTTCTTTTTTCATAATTGGCCACGATTCAACCATTAGTAGCGGTCTCTCTTTTTGATGTGGCAAGCTTTGCCAAATCTCTTCCGTTACGAAAGGCATAAAAGGATGAAGCATTTTTAAAGAAGTTTTTAAGATGTGATACATTTTCCACGACACCTCCTCCTTTCTATTTTTTGTTTCCTCCTCATTAAATAATATCACCTTACTTTCTTCCAATATACGGTCTGCAAAGGTGTGCCAAATATAATGATAAATCCTTTCCGAGGCACTGTGGATTCGGAGATTATTTAATTCATCTGTAGCAAGACTAAACTCACTCATCATTTCTTCTAAATCTCTAGAATCTTCGGGATTTGTGAGAATTTTTTCCTCATTAACATTTACGTTTTCAATATTAGAAAGTACAAAGCGGGTAATATTCCAGACTTTATTAGCAAAATTTTTATAACCCTTAATTTTATTTATAGAAATAACACTATCAGTGCCGGGTGCAGTACCTGCAATTAAAGCCATTCTGCCCGCATCTGCACCAAACTCTTTTGCTATATCAATTGGGTCGATGCCATTTCCCAAGCTTTTTGACATTTTAAGACCTCTTTCATCTCGAACCGTGCCGTGTAAATAAACTGTGTGAAAGGGAACATCTCCAAGCACATATCCACTCATTAAAATCATTCTTGCAACCCAAAAGAATAAAATCTCGTAACCTGTCTCCAAAATATCTGTGGGGTGATAGGTTTCAAGATCTTTAGTTTTACTTGGCCAACCAAGAGTAGAAAATGTCCACAAAGACGATGAAAACCAAGTATCTAGAGTGTCAGGGTCTTGTTCCCACCCTTCATTTTTCCAATTCTCATTTGGTGGATTGATGTCGCAATAAATTTCTTTCCCTTTATACCAAACTGGTATCTGATGCCCATACCAGATCTGGCGAGATATACACCAATCACGCAGATTATCTATCCAATGAAAATAAGTTTTATCAAAATAATTAGGAATAATATTAACCTGACCACCAGAGACAGC
>JALYQT010000013.1 GCA_030855685.1 bacterium
GCGATTCTATTCCTTTTATTAATCCTTCTGGACTCGTGCCGTGTTCAGAGCTTGAGTCACATAGCTTTTCAAGGTCCCGGTGGTCATAGGAGATATCATAAAAACCCAGCAATGATTCTAATGCCGCCGTACCACAGTTGTAATTATTGCTTTGCTCAACGGGTTTAATTGTAATCATGGACGCATTCTACCAGAAAATTATATTGAAAAAAGCCCATTTCTAAGCTACGCTTATTCGGTCAAGAGATATAGATGTAATTTGCCGGGTCGTCTAATGGTAGGACTATCGCCTCTGAAGCGATATATCTTGGTTCGAGTCCAAGCCCGGCAGCACTTCGACTCGCTTCGCTCGCTCAGTGCGAGCAAGGCGAAGTGTCCTGAGCATAGTCGAAGGACAAGTTTTTTCGAAACAATCTTTGAGCGAGTCCAAGGCCGGCAGCCAACAAGAGCTAGCTTGAGATACGTCTAGAAAATTCTTTATCTAAGCTGCATAAGCGAGCGTTAGTAGTTTTATGGTAAAATTAAGATATGAAAAAAATAATAATTATAGTCATTATTATCCTTGGGGCAATTCTCTATTTTGCCACACAAGGAAAAAATGAAACTCCACCAGACGTGCTCGGTATATCAAACTTTGAAGCTTGTGCAACCGCAGGCTATCCTATCCAAGAAAGTTATCCTGAGCGCTGTACTACCCCAGACGGAAAAACATTTACGCGGGATATTGGAAACGAACTTGAAAAGTCTGATCTGATTGTTCTTGAAACACCTCGCTCAGGACAAGTAATTTCAAGTCCTGTAGTTATAAAAGGAAGGGCTCGTGGCAACTGGTATTTTGAAGCCTCGTTTCCTGCCCGTCTGGTAGATGCTAATGGGAAAGTTCTCGGCACCATGCCGATTCAAGCAACCGGAGAATGGATGACCACGGAATTCGTGCCTTTTACAGCAACAATGGATTTTACTACCCCTTCCACTAAGACTGGCACCCTCATTTTACAAAAAGACAATCCGTCAGGGCTACCTGAAAATGATGATGAATTGCGTATCCCGGTTACCTTTAGTGCCTTTGATCCCAACACTGGGGAGAAAACCGCCATTAAGGTATTCTTTGGCAATAGTGTTCGAGGCGCTGAGTGTGAAGAAGTTATTTCCGCCATTCGTGAAGTGCCGAAAGTAGCAACTATTGGGAAAGCTGCCATTGAAGAGCTATTAAAAGGTCCTACTACACTTGAGCAGTCACAAGGTTTTAGCACCGCTCTCAATCCCAACGTAAAAGTTAACAGCCTAAGTATTTCAAATGGTATTGCCCGAGTAGACTTTAGTTCGGATCTTAACACAGGCGTGGCAGGTTCCTGCCGGGTTCAAGCGATTCGCGCACAGATTGAAGAAACACTTAAGCAATTTCCGACTGTTCAAAATGTGTCTATTTCTGTTAGCGGAAAAACGGAGAATATTCTTGAACCGTAATCATTTGATATTACAGAATTAGAGACCGTCACAATTTAAAAAGGTTCCAACATCGTATAGTTCGGCTCCGCTCATTATAGGCCACACTCCCAGTTGACAGGCGAAGGTGAGGAGATACTAAGCTGAGCACAGCGAATGTGCTCGTGATATTCTAAGATTATGAATAAATATTTATTAGTAGCAATTGGATTTATCTTAATCGGGTTAGGATCATACATATTTGAAAGAAATAAAGATGTAATTCCACAGGCCACAACATCTCCGACTTCAGAAATTAAAGATATAGAAGTAATTGCAGAAGGACTTGAGATTCCCTGGGATATCGCTTTTTTAGAAAACGGTGAGTTCTTGGTAACAGAACGACCGGGTCAAATAGTTAAGTTCACAAGCGATGGTAGCAAGATTATTGTTCCATACGAAAGCCAAGTGCAGGCTAGTGGAGAAGGGGGGCTTTTGGGACTTGTTTTGCATCCTGACTTTCTATTAAACAGACGAGTATATTTATATTTATCGGTTAAAAGCGCCAATAATGAAACCATAAATCGAGTAGAGAGCTACCTCTTTGAGAATGACAAATTGGTTAGTAAACAGTTAATAATCGATAATATTCCCGGGGCGATTTATCACGACGGAGGCAGAATGGAGTTTGGGCCAGACAGGCTTCTTTATATAACCACAGGGGATGCTACAAAAAGCGAGATTGCTCAGGACAAGGAATCTCTGGGGGGTAAAATTTTACGTTTAAATGATGACGGCACACAAGCCGATGGAAACCCATTTGGAACTGCCGTGTATTCGTTTGGCCATCGTAATCCACAAGGTCTAGCTTGGGATAGGGAAGGCAGGTTATGGGAAACAGAACATGGTCGCTCTGGAGTTATGACAGGAATGGATGAGATAAATTTAATTTCTTCAGGATTAAATTATGGCTGGCCTCTGATTGAGGGTAGCGAAAAAAAAGAAGGTTTAGTAGGGCCAGTTAGACATTCGGGTTCAAAGGATACATGGGCTCCGGCAAGCCTTGCATATCTGGATGGAAGTTTGTATTTCGGTGGTCTTAAGGGAGAAGCTCTTTATGAAGCTGTGCTTAACGGAGAAAAAATTGTTGATTTAAAAGAACATTTAGTCGGACAATATGGACGTATTCGAACCGTGAGAGTCGGACCAGATGGTTTCCTTTATATAACGACAAGTAATCGTGATGGTCGAGGGGAAGTCAGAGCAGGAGACGATAAAATCATACGTGTAGATACATCACTATTAAATTAGTGGTAAATATTTATCTAAGCTATTAAGGACGGTCTCAGAGATATTGGATTGAATAGTTTATTTTTTAGGGTGTCTTTCTAAAAAATCCTTTATCATCTCTTCTTCTTCCATAATAAAGCCCGATGAATTATTCTTTTCTATAAATCTTCTCAAAAAGCCCACTTCTGCCCGAAGTGCCATTACTACTCCTTCCTGCTCTCCAAATCGAGCTACGAGTTCCTTAACAAAATCTTTATATGT
Organism: bacterium; assembly: GCA_030855685.1. Taxonomy (GTDB): domain Bacteria; phylum Patescibacteriota; class Minisyncoccia; order Phycocordibacterales; family Zambryskibacteraceae; genus JAIFWN01. Next base: position 2,977 of record JALYQT010000013.1, read on the forward strand.
CATGGATTAATTTTATCATGTAAAATATAAATATGAACACAAACAATAAAATAATTGCTTTTACGGCAGGCGCCCTAATTATTGGACTAATTGTAGGTTTTTACTTAGGAAAAAAGCCAGAAACCTCCCAAATCAATGAAATGTCACATAGGATGTCTGACGGCTCCTTGATGAATAGTAAAGGTATGAGTATGAATGAACTTATGGAAGGAATGAATAGAGATCTGGTAGGAAAAACAGGGGATGAATTCGATAGGGCATTTTTAAATGAAATGATCGTACACCACGAAGGAGCGATCGGCATGGCAGAACTTGCTTTAAGCAATTCCAAACATCAAGAAGTTAAAGATCTAGCAAAAAATATTATCAGGGCTCAAGAAAGCGAAATTTCTCAAATGAAAAATTGGTTGAAAGCTTGGTATAACAGTAGCATTTGATGTCTATATTCAATGAAAATATTTCTAATCTTTTGATTAAAGGTGGAGTCGGCATTATTCCTACTGATACTCTTTATGGACTAGTCGGTAAAAGTGAAATTCTTGAGACCGTGGAAAGAATATATAAGCTGCGATTAAGGGATATAGATAAGCCTTGCATAATTTTAATCTCATCAATAGAAGATTTAGAAAAATTTGACATTGAATTAACTGAGAGTGAGAAACGCTTTATTATTGATAATAAAATATGGCCAGGGAAAGTCAGTATAGTCTTGCCGTGCTCAAATCCTGATTTTACATATCTTCATAAAGGAAAAAACAGCATCGCATTTAGGGTTCCAGCCACAAAAGAGTTAAGAGATTTAATTGAAAAAACAGGCCCACTACTTGCTCCGAGCGCAAATATACAAGGAGAGCCACCTGCAAAAAACATAATAAGTGCCAAGAAATATTTCGAAGATTCGGTAGATTTTTATGTTGATGGCGGAGAAATAGACAGCCTCCCTTCAACTCTTATGTGTTTTAACAACGACTTACCTGTCGTTTTGCGAAAAGGTGCAGTTAAAATTTGACTCTGGAAAAGCTAAAAATATATCTAAAGTAAAGTATTTATGTTACCCTCAAAGTCATGTCAAAAAATTCTGTAGTATTACGCTTTGATAAAGTAAACTTTGAATACGGTGAAAAAAGGCACATTCTTGAAGAAGTAGATTTAACTGTACGAGAAGGTTCAAAAATTACAATCATGGGTCAAAATGGTGCGGGTAAAAGCACTATTTTTGGACTTGTCACGCGTAAATTGCGTCCCGGGGCTGGACAAATTTCGACTGAAAACGGTCTTTCAATAGCACTCTCAGAGCAAGTGATTCCTAGAGGTGATCTAGAGCTTACCGTAAGAGAATTTTTTGAGAAACGCTTTACTGAAAAAATTTATGCTATTGATCCCAAAATTGATTCAGCTCTAGATATTGTAAATTTACACGCACCACATGAAAAAAAAGTAAAATCACTATCAGGTGGCCAACAGGCTCGGTTACTGCTTGCTTCAGCACTAATACAAGATCCAGATATTTTGTTACTAGATGAGCCAACAAACAATCTTGATAAAGCGGGAATTGAGCATCTAACAGAGTTTCTTAAAAACTATTCAAAGACGGTTATCGTAATTTCCCACGATTCCGAATTTTTAAATAGCTTTACAGACGGAGTTTTATATTTAGATATTCATACAAAAAAAATAGAACAATATGTCGGTAATTATTTTAATGTAGTCAGAGAAATTACAGCCAGAGTAGAAAAAGAAAATCGAAAAAACGCTCAACTTGAAAAAGAAATCCAAGCTAATAAAGATAAAGCTAACTTTTTTGCAAATAAGGGAGGTCAAATGAGGTTAGTGGCGCGTCGAATGCGTGACAAAGCTGCTGAGTTAGAAGATGAAATGGTCGACACCCGAAAAGAAGATAAAGCAATCCGAGCTTTTACTATTCCCTTTGAAACAGAGGTCAAAGGAGACCTTTTGACAATAACAAGTTTTTCTATTTTGAGTTTGAAAACCCACAAAATTTTAAAAATAAAAAAAAGCATTAGCCTTCGACGAAACAATCATCTTTTATTGCGTGGTCCAAACGGAATAGGTAAAACAACTTTACTTGAATCTATTGCAAACGGTACTGAGGAGGGCGCTATTATAAGCCCCGGAGTAAAAGTTGGATATTATCGTCAGGATTTTTCAACTCTAAATTTTTCAGACACAGTTTATGAATCTTTGATCTCGGTAATGAAAAAGCCCAACGAAGAATTAATGCGCGCCACAGCTGCGGGATTTCTTTTAACTTCTCATGTTATGCATTCAAAGATTGGTGATCTTTCAGAGGGACAAAAAGGTTTAGTGGCTTTTGCAAGGCTAGTTCTCGAAAAACCCGCACTACTTATTTTAGACGAACCCACCAACCACATAAACTTCCGTCATTTGCCAGTAATTGCTCAGGCGCTTTCAGATTATCAAGGAGCAATGATCCTTGTCTCACACGTGCCCGAATTTGTCGAAAAAATCAGAATCGATGAAATATTAGATCTTGAAAAATAATTTCACAATAAATTAGGTTCATAGTTAAGGTCCAATTTGGTATACTGATGTTCATGAAGGAATTTAAGCTTCTTTTTTTAGATACTGAAACTACAGGAATCGACGTTCTTGTCGATAGACTGTGTCAGGTTTGTTTTAAAGTCGAAGATACTATGAGATGTGAATATTTCAAACCCCCGCTTCCGATGAGCGTGAAATCTATGAGCATAACGCACATCACAAATAAAATGCTCGAAGGAAAGGTAGAGTTTAAAGACGGTCAGATGAAAAATGACCTGAGCTTGCTGTTAAAAGACCACGTACTAGTTGCTCATAACGCAAAATTTGATATCGCCATATTAGGAGCTGAAGGATTAGCTGTCCCCACAAATATATGCACACTCCGAGTAGCAAGATTTCTTGATGATAAAGACAAAATAGCCGAATACAACCTCCAGTATTTAAAGTATTACCTCGACTTAGAAGTCCCAGGCAATGCTCATGATGCAGAAGGAGACGTTAATGTATTATGTGCAGTTTTTGATCGTCTTTTATTAAAAATGATTGAAAAAGGGGGCGATAAAGAAAAAGCCATAGAGAAAATGATAGAAATCTCATCAAGGCCCTCCCTCTATAGAATTTTTAATTTTGGTAAACACAAAGACAAAACTATCGAGGAAGTAAAAAATATTGATCCTGGCTATTTGGACTGGCTATTAGCTCAAAAGAAAAGCGCTAACGACAACGATGAGGATTGGATTTACACACTCGAATATTATTTAGGTAAGAGCAAATAATTTAATTATTTTTAACTTGCATGGGTGCCTGCCACGAATCCAGTAGTCCAACAAAGCTGGAGGCTATAACCACCTGAGGGCCTATCTATATCTAAAAGATCACCAACTATATAAAGATTAGGGAAAAGCTTAGATTGCATTGTTTTAAAATCTATTTCGGTTAGAATAACCCCCCCAGAAGTTATGATTGCTTTGTCTTCACCCAAAATGCCAATTGCCTTCATTTGAATATCTTTGAGAGCTTTCATTAGAAGTATTCGTTCAGATCGGGTAATGCTATTACACTCTTTGTCTGGGTTCAAATTTATCTTTGATAAAATAATTGGAACTAAGCCGGGTGTTATTAGCGAAGAGAGTGCATTTTTTATTTTTTTCTTGTCTTCCTTCTTAAATAATTCTTGCAAGGCATCGTTAAGCGATGAGAAATCTAAAGTTGGCAAGAGATCAAGGGATATAAAAACTTCCCCATATTTTAGAAGTTCGCTAACCTCATTACTTAAATTTAATATGGTTGGCCCGCTAACCCCAAAGTGGGTAAAGAGAATTTTACCAACTTTTGTAACTTGCTTTATTCCATTCTGAAAAATTGTTATTTTGATGCCAACTAAGGATTTTCCCGAAAGTTTTTTTACCCACTGATCTTCTATTTTTATTGGGACTAACGAGGCTTTTGGTTCTTTGACTTCGTGGCCTAAGCCTTTAAGCCACTTAAAACCATCTCCAGTTGAACCGGTCTCAGGTCGAGACATGCCACCGGTCGCAAGTATGAAATTACTCGCTTTCAATTCTTTACCACCTTTTAATTTAATGCCTAAAATTTTGTTATCGTCTGTCAAAAAGTCTGTTATTTCTGAATTATTGTATATCTCCACTTTATTTTTTTTCAAATAATCTACCATTACGTCCCAAATAGATCCGGCACTATCGCTAATTGGAAAAACTCTTTGCTCAGCCTCTACTTTAGTGGATACATTGCGACTATTAAAAAAATAAATTGTGTTTGCATTTGTAAATTGAGAAAAAGTAGAAAAAAGAAACTGGTTAGCATCTTTAAATTTAGATAAAAGTTTTCTAAGATCTGGTTCCGCATTCGTGACATTACACCTACCCCCACCGGTGATAAGAAGTTTTTCCCCTAAAGTATTATTTTTCTCAAGAAGTAAGACTTTAGAACCTAGCTCCGCCGCCCTGCCTGCCGCCATCATTCCAGCAGGTCCTCCTCCAATTACAATCACATCCCAAAAAGAGTCCAATTTATTCATATATTTGGAGTTTAACATACTGGCATGAGGTAGCTAAATAAGGGTGCTTTGACGGTACTACTTTACAAGTATTAAATATAGTGATATAATAGTATAAATGAATAAATATCTAAAAGGTATTTTTTGGACACTTGCTGTTGTACTAACAACAGCTCTATTTTTGTATGCAACTTATCAGATTTTTTACTCTATGACTTTTGTAAGCTTTAAATTAGTCTCAATTATTTTTATATCAGTTATTTATTCAAACGTATTAAGTAAGCAGTATTTTTTTCTAGTATCTGATTTTTATAAAAAATATGAATAATTCAACTTTCTCATTTAAAAATATCCTTATATATTTCCTTTTTTACCTTATAAGCATCGGGCTAATTCTTTCAATTATTTTTTTACCTAAACATGCCCATGAAACTAACTGGGCACAAAATATTATTGTTTTTGCATCCGTTATATTTGTTACAAAATATTTTATTTATATGATTATTAGTGCATGGTATGACACAGCATGGGCTCTAAAAAAGATTAAAAACAATAAGATTATTAAAGCATATAATCCCAAGGTTTCTGTTTTGATTCCTGCATGGAATGAGGAAGTAGGAGTGCTTAAAACCATGAAAAGCTTGATCAAATCAACTTATAGAAATCTTGAGATTGTTGTTATAAACGATGGCTCTACAGACCAGTCAGACAATTTGATTCGTTCTTTTATCTCTGATTATTCTACAAAGTTTCAGAATGATACGAAGTTTGTTTATCACTATAAAGAAAATGGTGGAAAGGGAACGGCTTTAAATACTGGAATAACTCTTGCCACAGGGGAAATAATTCTAACTATTGATGCCGATAGTATAGTTGAAAAAACTGCAGTAGCTAATTTTGTGGCACATTTTGCAGATCCAAAAGTTATGGCCGCTGTGGGAAATGTAAAAGTGGGAAATACTACTAATTTTATCGCAGTTCTACAATATCTAGAATTTTTATTTTCCTTCTACTTAAAAAGAGCAGATTCAATTTTTGGCTCTATATATATTATTGGAGGTGCAGCAGGAGCATTTCGAAAAAATTTATTTGAGAAGTTGGGGCCTTATAGTGAAAATAATATTACCGAAGATATTGAGTTAACGGTTAGAATCCAAAAAGCCGGTCTGAAGATTGTTTATGCAGCTGATTCTGTGATTTATACTGAAGGGGCAAATGATATTAGTGGCTTACTTAAGCAGCGATTGCGATGGAAAAGGGGAAGACTAGATACTTTTATAGAACATAAGAATCTATTTTTCAGTTCAAGAAAAGGTCATAATAAGTTTTTAACTTGGTTTGTTTTGCCTTTCGTTGTTTTGGGTGACACTCAACTATTATTAGAAATTCCATTTTTAGTTGTTTTGTATATTTATTCATATGCTGCGCAAGATTTCTCTCCTTTTATCGCTTCGCTTTTTCTTGTGATTTTAGTATTTATAATTCAAATTTTCGTTTCGGATAGGAAGTTTAATAAAACTAAGGTGTTTCCTTTTGCTCCGATTGCGTGGCTTATGTTCTATACAATTACTTTGATCGAACTTAACGCACTATTTAAATCTGTTTGGAGTTTATATAAGAAGAGAGAAATTAAATGGCAAAGTTGGGATAGGAAAGGTATAAATTCTTAATATATGTATAATATGAACATGAGTAATAAAAAGGGTTTTATTATGTTTCTACCGGCTATAATTATAGGTTTTATAGCAATAGGTACTACCACAACAGTGGGGGCCCAATCTGCCCTTCCTGGAGACTTTTTGTATGGACTAAAAACTACAACAGAACAAATAAGAATCAAACTTGCAGTAACTGAAAAAGACAAATTAAAAACCTACGTGTCTATTAATAAAGAGAAAATAGATGAAGTAAAAAAACTCAATGAGGAAGGTGCGGAAGAAGAAAAAATAAAAATTGCTGAAGATAAATTTGAAAATACCAAAAAAAACATTATTTCAATAATGAATTCGGGAAACATTGATCCCGATGAAATGAAAAATTATGGTCAAGAGGTTAAAGCATTAATTGAAACCGCGAACTCTACTTCCACCGCAAGAACTACTATTAAAATAATAAATAATACTGAAAGAGGCCAAAGATAAGAAAATAAAAATTAGAGGACATTAAATAGTAAAAAAATATATTTATCTTTTTTAAAATCCAAACAATTTTTTTAAAAAGGAAAAATTAGCACCTTTGTAAAATAAATAAAAAATGAACTGGGAAAAAAACTTTACCAAAATTATTGGATCCAAGGAGTCTGTAATACTTCATACATTATTTTTTGCTTTTATGCTCTCTTTGCCTTTTTTTGGCGTGGAACTCGATACTATTTTACTCGTCCTTACAACCCTTGTTTCCTTAGAGGCAATCTATCTAGCAATTTTTATACAAATGACCGTCAATGAAAATACTAAAAGTCTCGAGGAGGTCGAAGAAAATATCGATGAGATACAAGAGGATGTGGATGAAATTCAACAAGACGTCGACGAAATTCAGGAAGATGTTGATGAGATTCAACACGATGTCGATGAAATACAAGAGGATGTGGATGAAATTTCAACAGACGTAACTTCAGATAAGGAGGATGAGGGGGATCTAGACCATATAAGAAATATGCTCGCCAAGCTCCTTGAAGAAGTAGATAGGTTAAAAATCAATAAGTAAATAAGAGGTATAATTAGAAAGAGAGGGAGTTTTAAGCCGTTTATAGTATTTAATAATAATAAAATATTTTCATGATCATAACTTTAATAATGGGACTAGTTTTAGGGGCGATAAGTGTTATTTTTATAACTCAAAACACAGACGTCATATCCATCTCCTTTCTTCAGTGGCAGGTTGAAAGTTCGGTAGCGTTAATTATCCTAGGATCGCTTTTGATGGGGGCGTTGATCACATCTATATTTAGTTTGCCAGCAATGATTAAAAGTTCAATGAGACTATCAAGGTTATCAAAAGATAATAGAAATTTGGAAAAGAAAGTTGAAGATGTTAAGGCAAATTCAATCAGCACCGAGAATAAAACTATATATGTCGAGCAAGACCTTCCTGAACGAAGGGTTTAAAGGATATGAAAATAGTTTTTCTGATTTTAATAATACCCGTGATTATTTTTGTGATTCAAACAGCACGAATAATAAGCTATGGAAAAGAAAGTAAAAAATTAGTAGAAATATCGAAACCCTTTTCTATAAATGTTAACAATCCCAATAAAACTATCTTAATAGTAGGGGATAGTTTGGGAGTTGGAGTAGGGGCGGCTCTGGGGCAAAGCTTGTCTGAGAGACTTCGTGACGATTATCCTCAAGCCTCGATTTCTAATCTAAGTACAAGTGGCGCCAAACTTATTGATGGAGTTCGGATTCTTGACGAACTTGATAAGAGTGAAAAATATTCTTTAATTATAATTCAGTTGGGTGCCAATGATATAACTCGCTTCACTCCCCTCAATGAAGCAAAAGAAAGTTTAGTTGAAATCTTAGGTCTTGCTAAAAAACACGCCGATCAGGTTATATTTTTAACTTCTGGAAGTGTTGGTCATGCGCCTATTTTTATCGAACCACTAAAAAGTTTTTATTCATATAGAAGTAAGAAATTTCGAGCAGCCTTTAAAGTTGTTGCAAAAGAAAAAAAAATTGATTATGTAGACTTATATTTTGAAAAAGAAAACGATCCATTTTTAAAAGATATCAATCTTTTTTACTCGAAAGACTATTTCCATCCAAGTGGAGAGGGTTATGGAATCTGGTATAAAATAATAAAAGAAAAAATAAAATAGCACTTTCACTAAATTTATTGCATTCGAGTGGGGCGCAATTAATTGCCTCAAATTAAAGGAGGAGCATTTATATTAATATTTGCTACTATAGATATATAGAATATTGATTTTATTAAAATGACATCAAGGCTAGTGGGGCTATAAATATGAATATCCTAGCCATTGATTTTATTATTAATATGTGATATAATATAGTAAATGAAGAAGATATTAAAAAAACTAAGACATTACTTCCTACCTCACGAGAGTAATGATTTTAAGGCTCGTATATTTCATGACGCAAGTCTCAGCATACTTTTTGCAATTGTCCTCGCATCTTTCATAGGAGGAATGGCACATAAAATAGTCTTAACTAACACCAATTTTTTGGCGGCGGTTTATTCTGGTGTGTTGGTAGACCTTACTAATGATGACAGGGATGAGTTTGCTTTAAATAAACTTTCAACAAGTCCTCTTTTGGAAGAGGCGGCTAGATTAAAAGCTGAGGACATGGCTGCCAAAGGTTACTTTGCTCACTACGGTCCTGATGGTAGTGCACCTTGGGATTGGATGAGAAAAGCTGGATATGAATTTGTTCATGCGGGAGAAAATCTGGCAATAGACTTTACAGATTCTGACGATGTTGATAAAGCTTGGATGAAATCTCCCACACATAGAGCCAATATTTTAAATTCTAAATTTAGCGAAATTGGCATTGCTACAGCACGTGGAGAATATAAAGGCAGAGAAACCATCTATGTAGTACAAATGTTTGGAACACCGCTTTCAAAATCTTTTGCTTTGCCAGTATCGACCACCCCCGTTCCCTTTGATCAGCTAGCGCAAGCCTTACCAACCACACAGAGTCCCTCGGTTCAAGGTGCGGCAACAGAACCGACCCCCTCAGAAACTACGGTTACTCCAAAACAAATAGTTAAGCCCACCCCCAAACCTTCACCAAAGCCAATCATATTAGCTAAGGCAGATATCTCTACCACTTCGACAAGCTCTACTAAAGTTGCTACAGAAACGGAATCATTTATTTCTATGGAAAATATTTCAAGTACTTCAGTTGTGGGAATTACGGATAAAGCCGAAATAACAAAAGACGCATTCCCTCTAAGCTTTATAAAGGAAATCACAACCAACCCACGTCAGACATTAGAATTAGTATATGCGTTTATTGGTTTACTAATAATGATTGGTTTAATTGGAGTAATAGGAAAAGGACTAGAGTTACATCACCTTAAACACGCGACGGGCGGAGTGCTTCTCATGGCAGTGATATTTACCTTAGGATATGTATATAAAGCATCGGTGTTTACGCAATCTGTAATTGTAGCGGTAAACTCTATCTAAATTTTTTGTTAATTTGTTATAATAGAAAGATATGAAAGCAGATAATAAATCTTGGGCTATTATTTTAATTGTAATTTTTGTTGGGCTTTTAATGTGGTTTTTGAGTAAGCAAAATATAAGAAACATAGGAAACCAGGGCGAAACATCAAAGGATGTAGAGATAACTGAATCAGTTGAAGTCAATTCTGAAAAACCATTTGAGCTCGGAGAAGATTTAACAGAAGCTCTCTTGGTGTGTAGTGATCAGAAAAGAATTGGCGCTAACTTTAAAGAAAATGGAGTTTTGCTGTATCTAAGTGATAAAAGAAGGATTGAACTTAGAAAAATTACTGACAATAAATATGCAAATGAAAGTGAAAGTATTGTTTTTTTAACAAATACTAAAACCGCTTCGCTTGAAGAGAATGGAAAGAAAACATTTGAAAACTGTAGAGAGGTACAGGCAGAACTTTAAAGTCCCAAAGATTTTAAAAACACGCTTAGTTCCTCGCCATCTATTTTTCTATAGGAATTTGGAGCCAATTTTCCTAGACTAATATTCATTATCCGAACCCGCTTTAGTTCCTTGACCTCAGCAAACAACGCCACACACATGCGTCTAATTTGATGACGTTTACCTTCGCCAAGGGTGATAGAAAACTTTTTTTCACCCAGAATTTCAACTTTACATTTTTGAGTTATGTAATCTTCTATATTTACTCCGTTTTCCATTTTTTCTTTAAAATTTAACCTTAGCTTATCTTTTGTTTCGACCACGTATTCCTTGTCGTGACTGTGCTTTGGGTTTAAAAGTCTATCTGTTATTCGACCATCATTTGTAAGTATGATTAGTCCTGAGGATTCTTTGTCTAAACGTCCTATAGGGAAAATATCTTTTAGATCAATCGAGTCCATGATATCTTTTTCTCCAGCTTGAGGGGCGAGAGTTACTATTCCACGCGGTTTATTGTAGGCGTAGTAACCATAGCTTGCAGCTTTTTTATTTTTTCGAACCTCTACAACATCTCCATCTAAAACTTTGTCGCCCAACACGGCAAAACGCCCATTTATAAGTACCTGACGCTTTTCTATAAGTTCATCCGCACCACGTCTTGTGGAGTAGTTTTTTAAGGCTAAATACTTGTTTATTCTAATGGGGAATTCATCTTTCATTTCGGCAGTGTAACATAAAACTGTTAAATATATTTTGTTATGTGCGAGATATAAATTAGAATATATTTTACTAACTATATTTATGGCTAAAATTTTGGATGGAAAAAAATTAAGTCTCTTAAAGGGAGAAGAATTAAAGAAAAGAATTTTAAGTCTCGATAAGCGACCGACGCTCGTTATAATCCAAGTTGGTGATAAAAAAGAGTCTAATACTTACATAAAACATAAGAAGGATTTTGCAAAGCTCGTAGGTGCAGAGATTATTCACAAAATTTACCCCGATACTGTATCTGAAGACGAACTAGTTAGAGATATTGAAATATTTAATATAGATTCAAGTATTAACGGAATAATAGTGCAGCTACCAATACCCGCTAGCTTAAATTCAAATTTAATAATCAATAAAATTGCAGCAAAAAAAGATGTTGATGGCCAGACGTCTGAAAGTCTAAAAAAACTAGTCGACAATGAACCCAGATTCATCCCAGCCACAACACGCGGCATCATGACACTCCTTGATTACTATGGGTTAGAACCAAGCGGAAAAAAAGTTGTTATTGTGGGTAGATCTACACTTGTAGGTAAACCAACGGCTCTCGCTCTTATAAATAAAAATGCAACGGTTACGATGTGCCACTCCAAAACAGCAAACTTGAAAGAAGAAACAAAAAGAGCAGATATTTTAATAGTAGCTATAGGTAAGCCGGAATTTATTAATGGAGACTTTGTTCACGAGAGTCAGGTTGTAATAGATGTCGGAATTAATTTTATTAAAACGAACGGTCAAAACAGGCTTGTTGGCGACGTGGACTTTGAGGAAGTAAAAGAAATTGTTTCTCGCATCACTCCAGTTCCCGGAGGTGTAGGTCCTATGACGGTCTTATCCTTATTTCTAAACCTTTTTGACGCCTCTCGTTGATGGGGGATAATCTTTGTGTCGAAATACGCTATCCACAGTGACAGGTGAACTCTGGTTCACTAAACTGTATTTATAGTTAATTAATAAAAACATGACACAAGAAAACTTTACAAAAACAGCAACCCGCGAACTAGACTCCCTTAACAAGTTAATAGACACTAAAATCATCAGAGGCCTTTCATATAAAGCAGAAGCAAAAAGGCACAAGTTTCTTATCTCAAAAATTGGAAACACCACCCGCGTTCAGTCATTCTTGTTTGGGAAACAGCCTGGATTTGTATCTAGTTTCTTTCTCTAATATGAATACTGTTTATAAACATAAGATAATCTCTTTTTATGAAAAAAATAAGAGAATGCCCGGCTATCAGGAGATCATGCTAATGCTCGGTTTTAAATCAAAAAATGCAGTATATAAGTTAATTAATAAACTTGTTTTAGAAGGTGTTGTAGAAAAAGATTCACGAGGAAAATTAATTCCAGCAAAAGGGTTTAATGACATTTCAATACTCGGACTTGTTGAAGCGGGTATTCCAACAAGTGTCGAAGAACAAGGAACCGAAACCACTAGCATTGACAGCTACCTGGTTAATCATCGAGAATCAAGCTACTTACTTGAGGTGAAAGGTGACTCGATGATCGATGAAGGAATAAGAGAAGGGGATCTAGTATTGGTTGAAAGAAGCGGAGAACCCAAAGAGGGTGATATCGTTATAGCCCAAATAGACGGTGGCTGGACAATGAAATATTTTAGAATGAAAAGTAACAAGCCTTATCTTGAAGCAGCTAACAAAAAATATAAACCAATGTTTCCGAAATATGAATTTAGAGTTGCAGCAATAGTAAAAGGAGTAATTCGTAAATATTAGGCACCTACATTATGCAAAGCGGTTACTTGATTTATTTAGAAAAACAGATATAATACTGTCATGTCTCACACCCTGCCCGAAACCCCTGAGAAGCAGTTCCGGGAAGTCTATAAAAGAGAGCTAGATGCTGTCTTTAGATTCTGCCTTCTTAGAACTTCAGACAAAGATGTTGCAACTGATTTTACACAGGATGTTTTTTTTCGTTTCTGGAAAGCATTAAATGATAATCAAATAATAAAAAACACCCGAGGATTTCTTTTTGTTATTGCACGAAATATTATTATCGATGGCTATAGAAAAAAGAAAACTCTTTCCCTCGACTCAATACTCGAAGATGGGCATGTTGATAAAAACAGAGTAGCTCAAGCTCATGAGGTTATAGAATCTGAAGCCGAGGTTAGCCAACTTATAAAACAAATAGATCTACTTGAGGACCCCTACAGACAAGCTGTATATATGAGATATGTTGAGGGTAAAAAACCTCAAGAAATTGCTCAAATTCTCAATGAATCCCCTAATGTTATCTCCATTCGTATCACTCGTGGAACTGAAAAACTAAGAGGGGTTCTAGGCTATAAAAAATAATATAAACAAGGGTTTTTAATATAGGTAAGCGTTATAATATAAGGCCTGCTTCAAATATGAAATTAAACGAATTGGATTATAAAAAACTGGTTCCAATTGCCGCAATAATATTTATAGGTTTTTTGGCATTGCTGTTTTATTTTTTTGCAGAGGCCTATTCCAAAAGCCCAGAAAATATTAATAACACCTTAGGAACTTATATAAATCCAGAGTTTAAAGTCACGTTTAATTATCCAGGAGGATGGGATCAAATTGGTGGGTATGAATATGATAGATACGAGGGGGAGTCAGGATTTTTTGGAGTAACCGGTGTCGGGGGTGAAGTTAGCCTTGATGAGGCCACAAGGAGCGCTTATGACAAGCCTTTGGTTCCATACGGCAAACATCCCACACTTGAAAACTTGAAAGTTGATGGTCAGCCAGCCAAACTCATTATTCCTTCTGAGGATCAAGATGTAAGTCTCGGCAAACAAGCAGAACTTATAGTTTTATATCCGGTACCAGTTGTAGTAAATGGAGAGACTTATCAGTATTTTATTTTATGGGGAGATAAGGATAATATTCGAGGCATTATACCAACAATTATTTTTAGAGATTAATTTTATTTTTATGGAAAAAGCCACATTTGCCATGGGATGTTTTTGGGGAGTTGAAGTTTTATATAAAAGAACACCCGGCGTTACAAAGACTACTGTCGGGTATGCGGGTGGGCATTTAGAAAATCCCACATATGAAAATGTTTGTGGCGGCCACAGCGGGCACGCGGAGGCGCTAGAATTAACCTATGATCCACAACTTATAACTTACAATCAGTTACTCGATTTATTTTGGAAGCATCACAACCCAACAACTTATAATCAACAAGGTCCGGATATTGGCAGCCAATATAGATCGGCCATCTTTTACCATACAGAGGAGCAAAAAAGACTAGCAGCTGAATCAATGGATAAATTGACTGAAGAAAAAAAATACAAGAATCCAATTGTAACTGAAATCGTAGAAGCCTCTGAATTTTTTCCTGCAGAAGAGTATCACCAAAACTACTTTGAAAAACACCCTAATACAGTCTGTCATATTTAATAAAGACATTGCTGATATATGAATACAAAAATTAAACCACTAAGTCTAAGGGACTCAGGATTATCTGAAAAAAACTATCAGCTTTTAAAAAAACTCTATAGTCCACAAAAAAACCAAGACTATTTAGACAGCTTGAGATTTAATTTTGAAAAGGAGGTGGAGACTTCTACATCAGTGAGTGTGACACTAGATACAAAAGTAGCTCATTGTTTTGAAGGGGCGCTAGTTGCGGCCGCAGCATTTTGGATAAATGGTCATAAACCCTTGCTTCTTGATTTACGTGCAACTGCAGAGGACCTAGATCACGTTGTAACTCTATTTAATATAGATGGTTTCTGGGGTTCGATTTCTAAAACCAATCATGGGGTACTTGGATACAGAGAACCTGTTTATAAGAGCGTTCGAGAATTAGTGATGAGTTATTTTCATGAATACTTTTTATTTAATGGTAAGAAAACCTTGCGTTCTTATTCAGAGCCATTTGATCTATCTAAACAAAAGATAAATTGGCTTACTAGCCCTAAAAATTTATTTGATTTAACGCGTGTGCTAGATAAATCTCCCCATACAAATATCCTTTCTAAAAAACAAATCAAAAATCTCCGTCTAGCCCAACCCACAGAAATAAAAATGGGAGAAATCACCGATTGGAAGTCTTAACCCGCCAAAAGCTTTTACCAAGGGGAGGCTTGGTAAAAGTGGCGATAATTAAGATTAAATTAGCTTACAGCGTGTCTTTTAGGTAGAAGCTTTGCAAGAGACCGTAAAATATTATTAACACTAGGACAAAAAAACTGGGTCCATGTGAAAATATGGAGATAGTGATTGAAAATAATCCCGCTCCTATTATGAGAGCCACAGGACGACCAAGGCGATATAGGCTAATAAGACCAGTATCCCTACTGTCTACGTGCTTAAAAAAATAACTCTCGGTAGTAATTTCTACCAAACTAGCTCCTGTGCGGGATATAAATAGCAATATTGTCCACCAGAAAAAGTCTTTGTCTAAAAAGGGAATTGTGATTAGAGCGAGTCCGATAATAAAAAATCCAATGCTCATTATTTCTTTCTCTCCATATTTTTTGTCAGCAAGATAACCTACGGGTAACTCAAACAATACAAACGGCAAAAGCATTATAGTAAACATTACACCTATTTCACTCCAAGCAAATCCTATAACTTTATTTAGATAAATAGGAGTATAAATGACCATAAATACATAAAACAATTCAAGAGTGAGGCTTGCTAAGCTAACACGTCTGATATTTTTGCTTTTCCAAAACAAATTAAAGGGTAATATTTTTGCTTCTGTATGTCTCGGGTGAACTGGTTTATTATGAAAAGAAAATAAAGCCAAAAATAGTGGAGGCACAAGAGCTAATGCTGATAACCAATAAAGTGGAGAAAAGTTGTTACCTAAAGTAAGCTTAGCAACCAAAAGGGGAGAGGCGGCAATTGCTAGATTAGTGATAGTTAAATATAAACCACGTATTCCCCCGATCTTTTTTTTGGCAGAAATTTCCTCAAGGAAGATATCTAGGGAGTAGTAGACAAGCATTATGACCGAGCCTCTTAAAATAAAAAATATTCCAACAGAAAGAGCTGAATAGGCTATAGCAAGACCAATGGTAGCCAAGGCCTCGATGGCAAGCAGGTAAAATAAAAATTTTCTATTACCAATTTTTTTTAAAATGTACGGCGCTCCTAAAAATAAAAGAATATTACCTATTGCTCCACCAATAAAAAATAAACTTATTACCTGAGGAGAAAAAAAAGTTTCAAGAAATGAGGAACTTACGTATAGGGTTATTGCATAGTGAAAAGAAAAAAATATATTAACGAAATAGATTGGGAGTGACTTGTGGGGCTTACGATGAGAAAGGAACAGTGCTTTCATATAATCATCATACCAAAAAAAACTTCGAGAGACCTGGTGGCCCGATCAATTTATGGTTGGAAAATAATCCTATACGCTGAGAATAACAGGAATGACTATAGGCTTCTTTGCAGTCTTTTGGAAAAGAAATCTTGTGACGTCTTCTGTTACTGCATTTTTAGCATAATCAAAGTTGATTGGATTCATTCCCACTGTAGCAGACTCAATAGAGCGTTTGATAACGTGACGAGCTTCAGAAAGAATATCTTGAGATTCTCTTAGATATATAAACCCTCGAGAAATAATATCAGGACTCTTTTTTAATCTACCTGTTTGAGTGTTGACCATAGCGACGATTATAAACATACCATCTCCTGCAAGCATTTTACGATCGCGGATAAGAACTTCTGATACGTCTCCAACGTTAAATCCTTCCACCACCATATCTTCTGACGGAGCTTTTTCTGGAAGTCTAACTAACGTTTGACCTCTATCGCGAATCTCTATAACGCTTCCGTTATCAGGAACTATTACATTTTCTCGAGGTGCGCCTAGGGCAACAGCAAGATCAGCGTGCATTTTAAGCATGTAGTGATGTCCGTGTACTGGCATGAAGAATCTATAGGGAATTTGTTTGTGTACCCATTCAAGTTCACCTCGCTTTCCGTGTCCAGAAGTGTGCACATCGGAATCTAGATAAGTAATGATCTTTGAATCGTGTCTAAACAAATTGTCTTTAAGTTTTGCTATAGCTCTTTCGTTTCCAGGAATAACAGATGAAGAAAGAATAATGGTGTCGGTTCGACCTAGACGGATGTATTTGTGACTCTTGTTGGACATGCGCATAAGAGCCGCAAACTCTTCTCCTTGGGCTCCTGTAGCGATCATTATGACTTTATTAGGGGGATATTTTTCAATATCTTCTATTGGTATTACATGCTCAATATCAACTAGATTTAGATGTCTGATTATCTCGACATTGTTTTTCATACTGCGTCCTTCGACAACAACTTTCTTTCCGTATCTTTTTGCTATCTTCATAAACTCGATAATACGCTCAACCTGAGAAGCAAATGTAGCAATGATCACTCTTCCAGGAGCATTTGCAACAATGCCGTCTATGTTTTTTAAAATATGTCTCTCCGAAGGAGAGAACCCTGGTTTTTCTATACCAGTTGAGTCCATTGTAAAGAGAAGTGTATTTCTATCTTTAAACATTCCCCACTGTAAAACTTCTTTTTCATCCGGCACCCCGTCTTCATTATCAACACGAACATCTCCAGTATTTACAATATCTCCAAATGGGGTCTCTATAATGATTCCTGTTGAGTCAGGAATTGAATGAGTTAGACCAAAGAAGCGCACTTTCAAATCAGGTGTCAAAGGAATAGATTTGTCGCTTGCGTCCACGATTTTAATATCAAGCGGAGGCAGATGAGTAAATTCTTCCTGACGCTTTTTTATAAGCAATGCGCCAAACTCCCTTGTATATATTGGGGGATTGCCAAGTCTTCCTATTAGATAGGGGATACCTCCAATGTGATCTAAGTGTCCGTGAGTAACCACCATTGCCCGAATGCGATCTTTTCTTTCCTCGAGATATTTTGTGTTTGGAAGAATGTAGTCCACTCCAGGAGTTTCCGCATCAGTAAACTGAATACCGCAGTCTACAACTATAATGTCTTGTCCATATTCAATGGCCATCATATTTCGTCCGATTTCTTCTACTCCTCCAAGCGGAACAATACGAATAATATCCTTACCAAGGGGTGGGATGACATCTTGAAGACGCTTTTGAGGAATAACATTATCTGATTTTCTACGATTACCCTTTTGTCTGAGGCTTCGAGTCATCAAAGGCGACCTGGATGTTCCTCGATATGCACCTTGTCTTTCTGGCATGTTGCGCCTTGGATTATGCGGAGCGCTTGGAGCTTGCGGTGCGGGCGGAGTGGGGTTGGTAGGATTCATTCGATAATTTTTGTTAAATCTATTTGTTAATAAACACTTCCCAGACATTATTTGTTTCTATATACCAGTCTTTAATTCCTAGATATCGATCTTCCGTTGTGGAAAGATTGCCTAAACTTATTGCTTGTAGTTTGTTGGGCAAAACATATAAATAATTCGGAGCATAAAGGAAAACGGCTGGGACATCTAGCTTTATTTCTTCATCCAAAGATCTATAAGCTTCTTCTCTCTCGGTTCTATCAGTAGCACTTCTAGTTTCTTCTAAAAGCTTGTCTACTCTACTGTTAGCATAAAGAGCAATATTTAAACCTGGATCCATTCTTTGGGATGAGTGCCAAAATGGATAGACATCTGCATCACGACCGACCACTTCTCCAAAGAGTAAAGCGTCAAATCTTCGCGGACGAATGACGTTTTGATTTAGATCACCGGTTTCGAAAACTTCTATTTCTACACGAGCTCCAAGTTCTTCCCAAGCTTTTCGTACAATTTCTGCAACGTTTTTTAGTTCAGGATTGTCACCGGTGGAGATAGAAAACGACAAATCAATAGTATCAGCTGTGGATTTTTTTTCAAGTATTCCAGATTCAGGATTTTTTGTCCATCCGTTGCTCTCTAAAATAAGTCTTGCTTCGGCTAAGTTTTCTTCATACGATTTTAAATTAATATTTTCTCCAACCCATGGATACAATCCCGGTGGTAGTGGTCCATCTATAACTGTCCCATAGCCAAACAATACCTTTTCAATGATTTCTTCTTTGGGAGTAGCTAGATCAAGAGCCTTTCTAATATTTTTATCCAGCAAAGCTTTTGATTCTGTTCCGTTAAAAAATACTCCAAAAATTCTAGGCAGTGGAGAAGATAAAATTCTTGACCCTGAGTTTTTTAAGACACGCGCTTCGTTTGGAGATATTCCTCCCATGCTTTCTATTTCTCTAGTAGAAAATGCTTCAAATAAGTCGCCCTCGTTTGGATAAAATTTAAATATCAAGTTTTCGACATACGGACCGCCCGCAATATTGCTTGTAAATAATTTCAAATTGTAATAGTCCGGTATACCACCTGAATTTCTTTCAACGCTATCGATTTTGTATAATCCAGAACCAATAGGCAAGATATTAAACTGACTAAAAGTAAACTCATCATCCGTTACGTTTTTCCAAATATGGAGTGGTAAAATTCCTATTGAAAGATTTTTTATAAAAGGAACATAAGGTTTCTTTAACTGAAAAGAGATTGTTTGATCATCAATAATTTCTACTTCTATTCCGCTCCAATCTAGGAACTGTGGACTTTTAATAACCGGATCAGTAATTGTTTCTATTGTAAAAGCTACATCACTAGCAGTAATGCGAGCCCCGTCATGAAATGTAGCATCCTTTCTGATATGGGCGGTGTAGTTTAAACCATCTTCTGATATAACAATTTCACTGGCAATATCATTTACAACCTCTCCGTTTGGAGTAACCTTTACTAATCCAGAATACACTAAAGCGACTAGGTTTTTATCAGCTTCAGAATTGGCAAGGACCGGATTTATAAATCGAGGGTTTCCAATAACACCCTCCGTCAAGCTGCCTCCTCTAAGGGGTATCTCCATTAGAAAAATATCATTAACCTTAAATAAAAGAGCAACCCCTGAAAACATAAAGAGTCCTACAAAAAAGTAAAAAACAGCCTTTTCTGCAGGTGTAAAAGATCGCATAGATTTGCGAATAGCTTTAGTTTTTGGAATGTCGAAACGCTTCATAAGAAGCGTTTTAAGAGATGTGTATTTCATTGGGTTAAGCCCCGAGAACCAGAGAAAGAAATGCAGTTGCTGCAAATAGAATGGCAACTACTATGGTTCCAAGAAAAAGAGTTCTTTCGAAACCCCGTCTTGAATAGTGACCGACGCTTCCTCCATCGCCGCCAAATCCTGCACCTAGTCCAGACTCCGATCGCTGAAGTAATATCCCCGCTATTAAGAGGACTGAAAGTAATATTTGAATATATGGAATAATTTGTTGCATATGCTTACGAAAATCTATTATACAAAATACCAGCCATCTTTCAATTAAATAATATTTTCTCCGCAGAATAAAATATTGACTATTTAGATTTACATACTATAATATGGCTCTGATTATAAATAAAATGGCAATAAAAAAATCCAGCATGAATAAAGTTAAGACTAACAAACTAAACATTTTGCCGTTAGGAGATAGAGTATTGGTCCGTCCTTTTTCCGAAGAAGAAGCTAGGGGTGAAAAAGGAAATAAACATTTTGGAATTATTCTGCCCGACGCAATTTCTAAAGAAAAATCTGCTCAAGGAAAGGTGCTAGCGGTAGGTGAGGGAAAATATGTTGACGGAAAGATTGTACCAATGAGAGTAAAAGAAGGTGATAGAGTTATATTTTCAAAATACAGCTATGATGAAGTCGAACATGACGGAGAGGATCTATATTTACTAAAGGAAGAAAACTTACTAGCAATTATTAAATAACTAACGACTAACAACTTACAATAAAAAAACAAGCATTGATTTCATTATTACCTGTAGGCAGTTGGTTGTAAGATACAAATTTAAATTTATGGCAAAACAAATTTTATACAAGGAAGAAGCACGCAATGCCCTAAAGCGAGGTATAGATAAAGTATCAGATGCAGTAAAGATTACTATCGGACCGCGAGGTCGAAACGTTGTGTTAGATAAAGGATACGGAGCACCGATGGTAACGAACGATGGCGCCACAATTGCTAAAGACATAACTCTTTCAGATAAGTTTGAAAATATGGGGGCAGAAATCGTGAAGGAAGTGGCTTCTAAAACTAATGACGTAGCAGGAGATGGAACAACTACTTCAGTGGTTATAACCCAAGCGCTTGTAGAAGCCGGATTTCAAAAAACATTAATGGGAGCTAATCCCATGGGTATCCGTAGAGGAATAGAAGCTGCAACAAGCGACGCGGTTGCTGCGCTTCGTGCCATGGCTAAGCCTATAAAGACAGATGCAGAAGTTAAGCAGGTTGCTACAATTTCGGCGGAGTCAGAAGTTATAGGAAATATTATCGCGGCTACTATTAAAAAAGTTGGTAAAGATGGAGTGGTAACAGTAGAAGAATCTCAAACATTTGGAGTTGACTCAGAGATTGTAGAAGGGCTTGAGTTTGATAAGGGATACCTTTCTCACTATATGGTTACAAATGCAGAACGCATGGAAGCAGAATACACAGATCCAGCCATACTCGTTACTGATAAAAAAGTTTCAGTTATAAAAGATATCTTGCCTTTACTTGAAAAACTTGCAGCTAGTGGAAAAAAAGACCTTGTAATTATTGCTGAAGATGTCGATGGAGAAGCACTGACTACTTTTGTTGTTAACAAACTTCGAGGATCTTTTAATGTTCTTGCAATAAAAGCTCCGGGTTATGGAGATCGCAAAAAAGAAATGCTAACTGATATTGCCATCACCATAGGTGCCACTGTCATTACAGACGATTTGGGTCTTAACTTTGAAAAAGCTGAGTTAAACCATCTGGGTAGGGCAAATAGAATTGTCTCCACTAAAGACAGCACTGTAATAATTGGCGGAAAAGGTAAAAAGTCCGACATTGAAGTTAGAGTTCAGAGCCTGCGATCACAAAGAGAAAACACAACATCTAAGTTTGATATAGAAAAGTTAGATGAGCGCATGGGAAAACTTTCTGGAGGAGTTGCAGTCATTCGAGTAGGAGCTGCCACTGAAACAGAAATGAAATATTTAAAACTTAAAATTGAGGACGCTGTAAACGCTACAAAAGCTGCAATATCTGAAGGAATAGTTGCTGGAGGTGGTACGGCACTGGCAAAGGTTTCTAAAAAGATCGAAACAAAATACAAAGGTTCGGCAGAAGCAAAAATTGCTCATGAAAATACACAAGCAAGTGAGTTTGCCGCAGGATACCTTGCGGTCGTTGAAGCACTCAGAGAACCACTAAGACAAATTGCAAAAAATGCTGGCAAAGAAGAAGGGGTAGTACTTAGCGATGTATTAAAAGGAGGTCCTAACTCTGGTTATGATGCACTTACCGATACTTTTGTAACCGATATGTTTGTTGCTGGGATTATTGATCCTGTAAAAGTAACTCGAAGCGCTGTGGAGAATGCATCTTCAGCCGTCGCTATACTTCTGACAACAGAAGTTGCTATTGCAGATGAGCCAAAAGAAGAAAAATCAGGTGGTATGAATCCGGGAATGGAAGGGATGTATTAAAAACTGACAACAAATAATAAAATTTAGATGTGAAAAAGCGCGCCGTTACAAAACGGCGCGCTTTTAAGCGAAGGTAATCCTCAGTAATTAGCTTCGCAAGTTATCCCTCGGTGGATGCCCCGATAATTTGCGGCAACTACCTCAGCGATGAATCTTCCACCCACCGGACATCTCTCGGGAGGAAGCACTTCACCCGATCGGGTATTTCTGGTAGTAATCCCGACAACTCGGCGCTGGTCTGCCTCAGATAGTTCGTTCGGATCACTACGGGGTACAAGAATTATTGCTTCAAAAAGGGCATAACCACCTTTTGAAAGTACAGGTCCAACTCCTACGCCATCGATAATCACCTGACGCGGATCTTCAGTGAGGTTATAGAAGGCGATCGGAACTTCCACTTCGACGAGTCTCTCGCATGCTGAAAGTGAGATGAGAAGAATGAAAAGAGCTGCGACTTTCATAACCTTACTCCTGGTTGATGTTTACCTTGTCTAATTATACAGTATTTAAATACAAATGTCAAACTGAAAATAAATACGGGATTTATTAATAATTTGTAGAAATGGTATAATACTCAACATGAACATAACATATATATTTTTAGGTATTTTAGCGGTAATCGTTTTGTGGTTTGTAATTTCCTATAACGGATTTGTCCGCCTCATTAACCGTGCTAAAGAAGCATGGGCAGATATTGATGTACAACTTAAACGTAGATACGATCTGATCCCTAACTTAATCAATACAGTAAAAGGCTACGCACAACACGAAGCATCAGTATTTGAAAATGTTATAAAAGCTC
>JALYQT010000023.1 GCA_030855685.1 bacterium
GTCTACATACAACAATTTTTACAGGTGACGGGAACATAGTTGAGATGCAAATTAAAACACATGATATGCACAGGCATTCAGAGTACGGCATTGCCTCTCATTTAAGTTATAAAGAAAAATCTAAAAATAAAGAAGCTCTGACGTGGGTACACTCTTTGTTACCAAAACAATCCTCAATTAACGATAATAAAAAAAGTACCGCTACTGACGCTCCGCATTGGATTAAAGAGCTCGCTCAATATGAAGACCCGGGGAAAAATCAAAAAATATTTCGCGAACGACTGTCGAGTGATTTTTTTAATCATCGCATATTCGCATTTTCTCCCAAAGGAGACGTGGTGGATCTGCCCCTACACTCAACGCCTATAGATTTTGCTTATGCGATCCACTCAGATATTGGAAATCATATAACAGGAGCAAAGGTTAATGGGAAACTGGAAAGCCTTGAGTATAATCTGCGCAATGGTGATATTGTCGACATTATGACAAAAGATAGTGCAAATCCCTCTTCCAAATGGCTAGAAATCGCCATTACATCACTTGCCAAAAGAAACATTCGAGCAGAACTTGCGAGATTAAAAAAATCTAAACGTTAAAATTGGTTACAGAATACAGACCTTCATCTTCTTCAATCTCCTTTTCCAAATTTAGCCCTTCATCCAATTCTATCTTTTCGTCTTCTGTAAGAATTGGAGCAGTTTCTACGGTTAGACCTCCTGCCTCTTTTGTCTCAATAAAATTATTTAACATGTCAGGCTTATTTGCACTTGCCGTTCTTGTGAGCATTGCATAAAGAGTCTGGAGATCATCTTTTGAGAAAAAATCTATGGTCAGCTTTCCCCCTTCTTCCTTCTTTTCAATTCTCACTCTTGTTCCTAGGGACTCTTTAAGTTTTTCTTCAATATCTACAAGCTCCGGATCTTCAAGTTTCCTTGCTCGTTCAAATGCAATTCTTCTGGCAATACCCTCAGCCTCTCGAACATTAAGTTTTTTATAAATAATTTCTTTAAATAATGTAACTTGCTCTTCGGGTCTATCTGCAAGCATCATAAGGGGTCTTGCGTGTCCTTCGGTTATTTTACCCTCGCTCAATGCAGATAATATTAATTCAGGAAGCATCAGTATTCTCAACGTATTTGAAACGTATTCACGGCTCTTGCCAACTTTTTTACCAATCTCTGCATGCTTAAATCCAAATTCTTTCGCTAATTTACCAAAGGCTTGTGCGCGATCAACTACGTTTAGATCTTCTCTTTGAATATTTTCTATGATGGCAAGTTCTAACTTCATTAGATCGGTTTCCTGCCCCGTCCTTATCAAAGCTGGAACTTTTGTGAGGCCCGCAAGTCTTGAAGCGCGAAGTCGACGCTCACCCGCAATAAGCTCATAAGTAACTGCAATACCTTGTCCGTCTTCTTTTTCGGTTTCCTTACGAGTGACAACCAGGGCCTGAAGAACTCCGTATTGACGGATAGATTCTGAAAGACTTTTTAACTGCAACTCGTCAAATTCTTTTCTTGGCTGATAAGGATTTGGAAAAATTTTATCTACTTCAATCCAGAAAATTGAGTCGTTATAGAATTGAGACATACCAGTATTCTAACAAACAATTCACAACGAACAATGTACAATTAATAGGAATTTCCTTTTGTTTAGATTTTATTGTAAATTGTTAATTGTTAATTAATCAATGCCGGAGTGGCGGAATGGTAGACGCGCACGACTCAAAATCGTGTCTCGCAAGGGGTGGAGGTTCGATTCCTCTCTCCGGCACCTAAATAATGCAAAAGGTACTTATAATAGTCGGTCCAACTGCAGCAGGAAAAAGTATCCTGGCCATAAAGATAGCAAAAAAATACAACGGAGAAGTTATTTCTGCTGATTCTAGGCAAGTTTACAAAGGTCTAGATATCGGTACGGGAAAAATAACAAAAAAGGAAATGAGGGGTATTCCTCATCACCTTTTAGATGTAGCTGATCCGAAAAAAGTTTTTAATGCTGCTGATTATAAAAAACTTGCAGACGAATCAATAAAGGATATTTTACAAAACCGTAAGCTGCCAATAATTGTTGGCGGAACAGGATTTTATATAGACGCTGTTACGGGTAGAACAAATTTTCCTGAGGTGCCTCCAAATAAAAACTTAAGAAAAAAGCTAGAAAGAAAGTCAGTTGAAGAACTTTATAATATCCTAAAGAAAAAAGATCCTCGACGAGCAAAAAATATTGATTCTAAAAATAAAGTGCGTCTTGTTCGCGCTTTGGAAATAATCGAGCATTTAGGGTATGTTCCTGAATTAACACTCGTAGTCAGTGCGCCATATAAGTTTATTTTTATAGGAATTAAGTTGGATCAAAAAAAACTAAATGAAAATATTGATACACGGCTGAAGGAAAGAATTCCAGACATGCTAAAAGAAGCGAGAAGGCTTCACAGAGAAGGACTTACGTATAAGCGAATGGAGCAATTAGGTCTTGAGTATAGATACTTGGCTCGATTTTTACAAAATAAAATATCTAGAGAAGAATTTGAAAGCCAATTATTTTCAGAAATAAAAAAATACTCAAAGCGCCAAATGGCCTGGTTTAAAAGAAATAAAAAAATAACTTGGTTTGACTCTCAGAATGCAAAAGAAATAATTGAAAATTTGACAAAAACTCTAAACTAGAATAAAAAGTCTTTAGACATTCAAAGGAGTGAGGTATGATCGTAATAAAACTTCATGGTTTTAGAGCGGAAAGCGAGAGGCGTTTTAAATCCCAATTAAACGCTGCTATGAGTCGTTCAGAAGTTAAAAGTTGGGAAATATTAACATCTTCTCCAAATGGACCGCTGCCTTGTATTTCTGTGACGGGAAGTGTCAATGAGGTTAATAGAGTAATAAAAAATGTCAAAGCACTCAGATTTAGAGTGCGACGCTGTCCGGCCTAAATGGTCGGACTTTTTTCTTATGCGGGCCCACCAGGACTCGAACCTGGAACCTCGCGTTTGGAGTGCGATGTTTTACCATTGAAACTATAGGCCCAACAAGAAGAATCCTACCATAGTGATAAACAAAAATCCGCCCAAGGGCGGATTTTTTTACATTTTCTTCTCTTTATAAACCGTATGCTTTTTAGCTTCAGGGTTATATTTTTTAACCTCAATCTTTCTTTCCACTGACTTTTTATTCTTGCGTGAATAATAAGTGTGGCCTTTTCCCACTCCTTTTTCATCTCCTACTGAGACTAGCCTTATTAAATGCAATTGTGACATAGGTCTATTAGATTACAGTAAAATCGTCATTTTGCAAGTGTGCGCCGGGAAGGATTCGAACCTTCGAAGCCCGAAGGCGCCAGATTTACAGTCTAGTGCGATTGACCACTCCGCCACCGACGCATGATGAATATTGTATCGATTTTAGAGCTAACGTCAATTTTACTTTAAGACTTTATTTTGAGTAGATTTTATTTTAGAAAGGTTTGTGGATTTTTCTTTCTTAACTTCAAAAGTTACTTCTTTGTCATTTCTATCTACAACAACACTTTCTCCTGAAAAAACCTTATTTGAGATCATCATTGTAGCGACTGGGTTAAGAATTTTAGTTTGAATTAATCTTTTTATCGGTCTTGCTCCGTATTGAGGGTTATAACCTTCTTCAGCAAGCAACTCAAATACACTATCATTTATAATTAGATCAATTTCTTTTTCTGCTAAACGTTTTTTTACAATATCAACCTGAATAGAAACAATAGATTTTATTGTTTCTTTTGACAAAACATCGAAAACTATTATATCGTCAAGCCGATTCAAAAATTCAGGCCTAAATCCCTCACGGAGCGCAGTCATAACTTTTTCTTTCATGTCCCCATATGTTTCTTCCACCCCCTTTGAAAACCCTATACTTTGCATTTGATCAATATATTGAGCACCTACGTTTGACGTCATTATTATTACAGT
>JALYQT010000032.1 GCA_030855685.1 bacterium
GACGACAGGAGTTGCACCTGTGACCTCCGCTTTATGAGTGCGATGCTCTAACTACCTGAGCTACGCCGACAATTGCTAGCGAGGGACAAAGAAGAAGCTTGCTTATTCTTTGCTTCCGAGTGAAGAAGTTGTCTGCCGTCGCTAGATCGGCAGACAGCCGAAGGCTCACTGTTTGACCACTATAATATGAAAACTACCTAGTGACAATTAGCCCTTTTATAAGTTTCAATTTGTTAGCTTTTCTTAAGGTTTTTATTTCAAATTCCCTCTTCAGAGCGTCGCCTCTGCTTTTAAATTCTTCAGAATAAACTACTTTCTTTACTGGATGACTGGCGGTATACTTTCCTCCTTTTTTATTTTTGTGCTGTAAGAAACGTCGATCAATGTCATTAGTAATTCCGGTATAAAGAGAGCCATCAGCACAAAGAAGTATATAAACGAAGTACATTTCCTAAATAAGTGTTGCGGGTGCCCGATTTGCACGGACGCCTACAGGTTATGAGCCTGTCGAGGTACTACTCCTCTAACCCGCTGAAACCCTATTATAGCGCTTAATAAAGCCCTTTGCAACTAAATAATCTTAAACTCTCTAAATACATTTTCAAATAGAGAGATCACTCTTCTTGCCTCTCTTTCATTAATTTGGAAATTTGCGCCTTGGTGGGCAATTTGATTCCTTACTTTGTGAGCTTCCCATGCTGATTCGAGAGTTGTAAAGTCACTTTTTTCAACGGCTTTTAATTTCTCTCCCAAGGTATCGCCGTGATAGCCCATTCTTTTGAGCAAATCATCGAGCATAATATCGGCTTCGATTATTGCAACGCGCCACTCAGAGGGATTTTTTGACTCGATATGATTTTGTATTTGAATCCATTTTTCATTAACCGGTTCAGTGCTTGCTTCATCTGTACTCTCAGCCTCTGCATTAACGCCATACAAAAGATTTTCCTCCATTCTAAGGGCGGAAAGTTTTTTAAAAATTCTTGAGATTCCAAATCCGCCCCCGATCGTAATAACAACCGCAAATATTTTAATTATTGGCCAAATATGCTGTAAAAAATAAATTCCGATAGCCTGCCATATAGAGTCATAATCTCCTCCATATCTAGAGGTTAGCCAGAGGCTTATTTTCCCTAAAAAGGATAGGGCCAATAATATTCCTAATCCATAAAATACAACTTTACTAAATACGTCGTCAGATGGAGGGGCGGCTGGTTTCTTTGTATCGGCCATATTATTCTTCTAAAAATTCTTTGCTAATTTTAAACATTATATCTTCCCTTCCCAAATCAGCTGTTAGCTCAATCCCCAGAGGCAATTTGGATCCATCACAATCAACAAAACCTGACGGTAGGGATATGGATGGGCATCCGGATATATTAGCTGGAACTGTAAAAATATCTGCCAAATACATCTCGAGTGGGTTTTCTATTTTCTCTCCTATTTTAAAAGCTGGTGTTGGAGTAGTTGGAGTTAAAAGACAGTCTATCGTTTTAAAAGCCTCCCTTAATTCATCTCTAATTTTATCTTTAAGCCTTAGGGCTTTAGTATAGTAAGCGTCATAATAACCCGATGATAGTACATAAGTTCCAAGTATTATTCGTCTTCTTGCCTCCTTTCCAAACCCAACTCCCCGAGATTGAAAATAATCTTCGATTAGACTGTTGCTATCTTTATGAAAACCGTACCTCACTCCGTCGAAACGTGAAAGATTTGAAGAAGCTTCTGCCGGCATAATTATATAATACACCGCAAGTGAGTAAGCAATATTTGGCAAACTGATATCCACTACTTCATACCCTAAATCTTTAAATTTTTTTATAGCGCTTTCTAGATTTTCTTTTACCTTAACATCAATTCCTTCATGATTTAAAAATTCTCTTGGAACTCCTAAAACTTTTGTTCCAGAACGATTACTTTTATAAGTATCATCGCTAATAGTTGTGCTATCAAGAGGGTCCTGACCTTTCACAGCGTTATACAAAACCTCTGAATCGGTGGCTGTTTTTGCAAAGGGTCCAATTTGATCAAGAGAAGAAGCTAAAGCTATTAAACCAGACCTAGAAACTCTCCCGTAAGTGGGTTTCATACCTACTATGCCGCAAAAGGCAGCCGGCTGTCTTATCGACCCCCCTGTATCAGATCCAAATGAACCAAGGACCAATCCACCAGCAACCGCTGCAGCCGAACCTCCCGATGAACCTCCAGGTACACGAGTTAGATCTAGAGGGTTTCGGGTTACTCCATAGTAAGAACTTTCGGTAGAGCTTCCCATTGCAAACTCATCCATATTTGTTCGTCCCAAAATTATAGCTCCGGCTTCTTTAAGTTTTAAAACCGCAGTACTGTCGCTCGGGGAAATGAAACCTTCCAGTATTTTCGATCCTGCCGTAGCACTTTTGCCAGACACTAGCATGTTGTCTTTTAACGCAATGGGAATTCCAAGTAATGGAAGGTCAACCCCTTCAAGAATTTTATTATCCCTTTTGTCAGCCTCGATCAAAGCACCCTCAAAAACTTCAATAAATGCGTTGATCTCTTTGTCAGTATCTTTTAATTTGGAAAAGGAGGCTTCGACTAATTCTCTCGAAGAAAAATCCTTATTTAAAAGGCCCTCTCTTGCACTTTTAATTGTTAAGTTTGAAAGATCGACCATGCTATAGAATATTTTTTACTTTTATATAATTACCCTCGCGCTGGGGTGAGTTTTGTAAAATAGCTTCTGTGTTTTCACCTGAAGTATTAGTAGGGGTGTCTTCACGGAAAACATTTTTTAAAGGTGTGTCAGAGTAACTATCTTCATGAGCGCCAATTTCGGCTTTATTTATCTCATCTACGTACTTTAAAATCTCGTCAAATTCACTAGAAAGATTTTCTGCTTCTTCTTCACTTATTGAAATCCGCGCAAGTTTTGCTAGATTTAGAACTTTTTCTTTATCCATGTGGTTATCCTAACATATCCAGAAATTCCTTTTCATTAAGGGTTTTGACATTCAGAGACTCTGCTTTGGATAATTTTTCGCCGGCCTCTGTTCCTGCGACGACATAGTCAGTATTTGCGGAAACTGACGAACTGATATCTCCGCCCAAATTTCTAATTTTCTCTTTTGCTTCTTCTCTACTCATAGTGTTGAGTGTTCCAGTGAGAACAAATTTTAACCCACTAAATTTAGTTCCTTTTATTTCCAAGCCAACTTGATCTATCTTTACAAGATTTACCAGCTCTTCAAAAAGAGCTCTGTTTTCAGAATCAGCAAACCAATTTAAAGTCGCCTCTGTAACTATTGGGCCAACGCCGTTTAGACCTACTAGGTCATTGTGTTTAGCATTTTGAAAGGCGCTGGCTGTTTTAAAATGCGCAGCTAAATCTCGGGCAGTTTCCTCCCCTACCTGAGGGATAGAGAGTGAAGCTATTAGTCTCGCGAGTGTGACTTTGCGTGATTTTTCAATAGAAACTATTAAATTATCTATTGATTTCTCAGCGAAACGAGGGAGCGCTTCCAAGTCACCTTTTTTTATTTTAAAGATATCTGTAAAGTTAGAAATAATCTCAGCTTCCATAAGGGCATCGATTATTTTTGGACCCAGTCCATCTATATTAAAAACTCTCTTTGAGGCAAAGTATTGTAATTTTCTTCTTTGTTGTGCAAATGAATTTTTTAATACACAGCGATAGGCAGCTTGCCCCGGAATTCGCTCTACCTTGCCCTCTCCACCGCATAAATGAAAATGTGTTGGAAATTTAAAACTCTTTTCTTTACCACTTCGCATTTCCTTAACCACACTTATAACATCTGGTATAACATCCCCGGCTTTTTGAATTATAACCGTATCGCCAATCCTTACATCCAAACGTTTGATTTCGTCTTCATTATGTAGAGTTGCTCTCGATACTGTTGAGCCTGCCACTAAAACAGGTCGAAGTAAGGCAACCGGTGTCAAAACGCCGGTGCGCCCGATCTGTAAGGTGATATCTAGAACCACAGTCGTAACTTGTTCTGCGGGAAATTTTAGAGCAATACCGAAACGTGGGGCCTTACCAGTAAACCCCAACGATTCTTGGTATTCCCTCTCGTTTACCTTTACCACGACGCCATCTATTAGATAGTCTTCTTTGATAGATTTTTTTTGCCAAGTTTTCCAATATTCAATCACTCCATCAATAGATTCAAAATGTTTGAAATGTTTATTAGTTTTAAAACCAAGTTTAGATAACAAATTCAACTCTTCTATTTGAGTGTTTGGAATATTTCCATCTATTTTTGCAATGTCATATATAAAAGTATTCAGTTCTCTCTCTTTTGTTATTTGTGGATCAAGTTGCCTTATTGAACCAGCCGCAACATTGCGGGGGTTGGCAAAAGTCTCCAGCCCTACCTTAACTCTCGCTTTATTTATTTTTTTTAGTGTAGACTTCCCCATCCATATTTCCCCTTCTACAATCAAACTGGATGATTCTTCAAGTTTAAGTGGTACTGATTCTATCGTGCGTACGTTTTGAGTAACGTTTTCGCCAATTCTTCCATCTCCTCTTGTTGCAGCA
This sequence comes from bacterium, assembly GCA_030855685.1. Classification (GTDB taxonomy): domain Bacteria; phylum Patescibacteriota; class Minisyncoccia; order Phycocordibacterales; family Zambryskibacteraceae; genus JAIFWN01. The sequence goes on from JALYQT010000032.1 coordinate 4,544, forward strand.
GTTCTCAGAATTCCATTTTCATAACTGAGGACAATTTTTAAACCATCAATTTTAAGCTCAACGGTATATGTAGGAATAATTTCACGCCCATAATTTTGCCTAAGGGCGCGCTTTACACGCTTATCAAATGCCATCAAATCATCCTCTGAAAATGCATCGTCAAAAGACCACTGCCTTACAGCGTGGTTAACTTTCTCAAACTGAGTAAGTGGTTTTCCGCCGACTCTCTGTGTTGGCGAGTCGGGTGTAATTAACTCTGGATATTTATCCTCTAAGGTTTTTAACTCAAACTTTAGGGAATCCAAGGCTTCCGGGGATATTTCTTCTTTATCCAAGACGTGATAGAGATAGCGGTAATAGTCTATCGTCTCGCGTAGCTTTTCTACTCGTTTTTTCGTGTCTTCCGGAATCTTTGGCATTTTAATATGTTACCCTAACAGCTCTTTCCACGCGCCTCGGATTTGTAAGGCTACAAGTGTTATAGCCGAGTGATTCGATTTTTGTTTTTCCGTCATTAGTTTTAGCTACAGAAACTATAGCGCATGAAGACTCCTGTGCATTATTAAGCTGAAAGGTTGAAGTGGCATTATTATTTATTACCGCGGATCGACTGGGTGTGAATGACGCTCCCAAACAAGAAATGGGCACAATGGGAGTTGAAGTTCCAAATGCACTAGCCTGGGAAGGGTTTTTAACATCCCAGAAAAGAGCGCACTCGGCTCCAGTGTCAGCAGCGTAAAATGCGGACTGTGATTCTCTTACTGATGCAGACAAGAAAGCTTCTTTAACAGAGAGACTAATTATGGAGACTGAAATTAAAAGAAGCGTTCCAGTAATTACTATTGCTATAAAAAGCGTAAACCCCTCAGCTCCACTCTGGATAAATCTTCTACTGTTTTTTTTATTTATATACATATTGCTTGTGGTGAGCTTATCAAACTATTGCCAATCAAAAAGATTTTCTCTTATTTTAAATTGTCTATTTACCAAGCCCTTAGACCAAGTAATTGTAACCAAAACCGAAACTTCAGAACAATTATTGATACAGCCCGCCGGATAAACGGGAGTAATTTGAACAGATCGTCTAAATATTGTGGCGGTCCATGCACCTGTATAACCATAGCTATTGTCGCCATCTGTATTCTGTCTTATCACCGGACAAGTGCCACTACACGCTGTTAGGGTATTGTTTAAAACATCAACAGTACAGCTTTTGCCATTATTTAAAGTATCGAAGCAGACATTAGAAGAAGCTTCGGCTACACTGCTCAGCCAGTACGATCCACTTATGGTATTTGTAGACCGTCTGTATCTTATTTGTTCTATTGCCTCCTGAGCCAAATATATTGCGATAGTTTGATTTTTAGAGTGATTATATGAAGATAAGCCGCTTTGAGCAGCAGAAAATGCTCCGGTAACAGCAAGTACGAGGATAGAAATCGCAACTAATGTTTCTACAAGTGTAAAGCCAGATTTGTTTTTATTAATTTTTTCTTTAAGAGGGTTCATATTTTTAAGGAAGGGCGCTTATTTCAGCTGGAGACAAAACTCGATTATAGAGTTTTACTTCGTCTATGTAGCCTAGAAAACTTCCGAAATTATATTGGCTATTTCTTCCAATCCATACAGAATTTGCGCTATCAGGGATAGTGCCGTTATTAGCTCCACTAGCAACTTCCACTCCATTTCTATAAAGTTTGTGAATATTTCCAGAATTGCTAAAAGTGTATGCGATATGATGCCACTGGTTTCTATAGGCTGCACTTGTTAGATCAGCGGTGTCGCAAATGCCAACTGATGCAGAAGATGCACAAAATACTCCATTTCCAGCGCCTAATCTAAAATCGTACTCCGTACCAGTTTTATTAAGGATCATATAGTCCAGAGCATTACTTGTAGCTGTTGGGTAAATCCAAGCAGAAAAAGAAAAATCGGTCGGGGTAGAAATATCACCCACACTTATATAATCATCACTTCCATCAAAACTTACTGCATTGCTAACCTTTCCTAAGACTCGAGGAGCTCCTCCAACAACAGTTCCTGTATAACCATTTCCTGAAGAATCAGCAGCGACCGTGCCAGAGGATTCATCTAGTTTCCAATTTCCAATTGGGCCAGCTTCTGAGACAACAACCTGCGCACTAGCCGGAGCACCAGCGCCATTTGCATTGGAGCAAGTCAGTGTGTAAGTGTAAGTTTTTACTATAGAAAGTACACCCTGAGAAACATTTGTACCAGACACAGGTTTTGGTCCCGACCAATCTCCGCTTGCTGAACACGAAGTGGGACTTTCTGTCGCTCCCCAGCTCAATTGAGGATTTACTATATTTACAGTTCCACTAGATGGATTTGCGGTTATGTTTACAACAGGTACCGGTGCGGGGGGTGGAGGTGGGGGCGGTGGAGGACCAGATGCAAGAGCCGGTCCATCTGGATAGCGCTGAGTTACTATTGTTTGAATACTAAAATTAGTTCGACTGGATAATTTAGACCCGGCATACCCGCTAACTTGCATGAAAACTCTTGGCTGAGCTGTATCGCCTGGATATGCTTCTGCTCCCAATGTAATCAACTTTAATCCAGTTATTGTTACTTCTGGTGCTGTAACTTCGATATAAGTTGTTCCGCCATCAATAGATTTTTCTATCCGAGTACCAATTAGGCGATATACAACTTGTTTATTTTCTGCTGATAAAAAGGATACAAAGCTATCCCCCGCTGGACAACTGCGCGGATCGGTGAGAGTGCCAGTATTTTCGCAATGATAATTTTTACCAAATCTTATTTCTCGTGACATTGTATCGAGGGTAAAATTTAAGTTATCAATAATTGTTTTTAGAGATTGTGACTTTCTATTAGCATCAAATATTCCCAAAATTGACCCCATACTTATTGTCATAATGAGTGCAAAGATAGCAACAGCTGTCATCATTTCAATCAAAGTAAAACCTTTTTTGTTGAATTTTTTTTCTATTAAAAATTTAGGGTTCGTAATCATTTTATTGAACAGATATTTGCCCGGAAGTATAAA
>JALYQT010000033.1 GCA_030855685.1 bacterium
GACGACAGGAGTTGCACCTGTGACCTCCGCTTTATGAGTGCGATGCTCTAACTACCTGAGCTACGCCGACAATTGCTAGCGAGGGACAAAGAAGAAGCTTGCTTATTCTTTGCTTCCGAGTGAAGAAATTGTCTGCCGTCGCTAGATCGGCAGACAGCCGAAGGCTCACTGTTTGATCACTATAATATGAAAAAGACCTAAGCTCAACGTGGTTTCTTAAATTTTGTTGGGTGGCCAAAATTAATCAAGTTTAATTTTTTTGATCTTTTCCAACCTTTTATTTGTATTTCCCGTTTTAGTGCCGCGCTTTTTGAGATACATTCTTCTTGGTACACAATTTTTTCAACTACATGGCTGGAAGTATAGTGTCCACCCTTTTTATTTTTATGTTCAAGAAACCGCCTTTCAGGATCAGTAGAGATGCCGGTGTATAGAGATCCATCCTTACATTTCAATATGTAAACGAAATACATATGCTTATAATACTATATGCCAATTGATTCACTTCGTGTCCTTCGACTACGCTCAGGACCCTTCGGCACACCAAAACCACCTGTTGTTAAAGGTGAATTTGTTAATTTATCAAGATAATTCAAATGTGTTTACCCTGAGCTTGCCGAAGGGTTGCGGGTGCCCGATTTGCACGGACGCCTACAGGTTATGAGCCTGTCGAGGTACTACTCCTCTAACCCGCTGAAACCCAATTATAGCGCTTAATAAAGCCCTTTGCAACTATATAATCTTAAATTCTCTAAAAACATTTTCAAATAGAGCAATCACCCGCCTTGCCTCTCTCTCATTAATTTGGAAATTTGCACCTTGGTGGGCAATTTGATTCCTTACTTTGTGAGCTTCCCATGCTGATTCGAGAGTTGTAAAATCACTTTTTTCAACAGCTTTTAATTTCTCTCCCAAAGTATCGCCGTGATAGCCCATTCTTTTGAGCAAATCATCGAGCATAATATCGGCTTCGATTATTGCAACACGCCATTCGGAGGGATTTTTTGACTCGATATGATTTTGTATTTGAATCCATTTTTCATTAACCGGTTCAGCGCTTGCTTCATCTGTACTCTCAGCATCTGTATTTACGCCATACAGAAGATTTTCCTCCATTCTAAGAGTGGAAAGTTTTTTAAAAATTCTTGAGATTCCAAATGCACCACCGATTGTAATAACAACCGCAAATATTTTAATTATTGGCCAAATATGCTGTAAAAAATAAATCCCGATAGCCTGCCATATAGAGTCATAATCTCCTCCATATCTAGAGGTTAGCCAGAAGCTTATTTTCCCTAAAAAGGATAGGGCCAATAATATTCCTAATCCATAAAATACAACTTTACTAAATACGTCGTCAGATGGAGGAGGAGATGGTTTCTTTATGTCTGCCATATTATTCTTCTAAAAATTCTTTGCTAATTTTAAACATTATATCTTCCCTTCCCAAATCAGCTGTTAGCTCAATCCCCAGAGGCAATTTAGATCCATCACAATCAACAAAACCTGAAGGTAGTGATATTGAAGGGCATCCGGATATATTGGCTGGAACTGTAAAAATGTCTGCCAAATACATCTCGAGCGGGTTTTCTATTTTCTCTCCTATTTTAAAAGCCGGGGTTGGCGTAGTTGGAGTTAAAAGGCAGTCAATCGTTTTAAAAGCCTCTCTTAATTCCTCTCTAATTTTATCTTTAAGACTTAGGGCTTTAGTATAGTAAGCGTCATAATAACCAGATGATAATACGTAAGTTCCAAGTATTATTCGTCTTCGGGCTTCTTTTCCAAACCCAACTCCGCGAGATTGAAAATAATCTTCGATTAGACTATTGCTATCTTTATGAAAACCATACTTCACGCCGTCGAAACGTGAAAGATTTGAAGAAGCTTCTGCCGGCATAATTATATAATACACCGCAAGTGAGTATGAGATATTTGGCAAACTGACATCCACTACTTCATACCCTAAATCTTTAAATTTTTTTATGGCACTTTCTAGATTTTCTTTTACTTTAATATCGATTCCTTCGTGTTCTAAAAATTCTCTTGGAACTCCTAAAACTTTTGTACCAGAACGATTACTTTTGTAGGTATCGTCGCTAATCGTTGTGCTATCAAGAGGGTCCAGACCTTTCACAGCGTTATACAAAATCTCTGAATCGGTGGCTGTTTTTGCAAAGGGTCCAATTTGATCAAGAGAAGAAGCTAGAGCTATCAGACCAGACCTAGAAACTCTCCCATAAGTGGGCTTCATTCCAACAATTCCACAAAATGCAGCAGGTTGCCTTATTGATCCCCCTGTATCAGATCCAAATGAACCTAAGGCCATTCCCCCAGCAACCGCTGCAGCCGAACCTCCAGATGAGCCTCCAGGTACACGAGTTAGATCTAGAGGGTTTCGGGTTACTCCATAGTAAGAACTTTCTGTAGAACTTCCCATTGCAAACTCATCCATATTTGTTCGTCCCAAAATTATTGCTCCAGCCTCTTTAAGTTTTAAAACCGCAGTACTGTCACTCGGAGAAACGAAGCCTTCGAGTATTTTTGATCCTGCGGTTGCAGTTTTTCCAGACACTAGCATGTTGTCTTTTAGAGCAATGGGAATTCCGAGCAGTGGGAGGTCAATCCCTTCACGAATCTTATTATCCCTTTTATCGGCCTCGATTAAAGCATCCTCAAAAACTTCTATAAACGAATGGATCTCTTTATCAGTATCTTTTATTTTGGAAAAGGAGGCTTCTACTAATTCTCTCGAAGAAAAATCCTTATTTAAAAGACCCTCTCTTGCACTTTTAATAGTTAAATTTGAAAGATCTACCATGCTATAGGATATTTTTTACTTTTATATAATTACCCTCTCGTTGAGGTGAGTTTTGTAAAATGACCTCTGTGTTTTCACCTGAAGTATTAGTGGGGTTGTCTTCACGGAAAACATTTTTTAAAGGATTGTCAGAGTAACCACCTTCATGCGCATCAATTTCGGCTTTATTTATTTCATCTACATACCTTAAAATATCATCAAATTCACTAGAAAGGTTTTCTGCTTCTTCTTCGCTTATCGAGATCCGCGCAAGTTTGGCTAGATCTAAAACTTTTTCTTTATCCATGTGGTTATCCTAACATATCCAGAAATTCCTTTTCATTGA
>JALYQT010000034.1 GCA_030855685.1 bacterium
ATTCTATATATTTCTTTCATTTAAAACATTATACGAAAAAAGTTGAAAAAGTCTAAGTTTATGGCTATAATTAAGCCACATTTATGGGAATCGGAGACATAATTTTATACGGCACGCTTTTCACATCTCTGTTTTTTGAGGTTTTTCTGCTTATTAATTTTTTTGAAATTCGCGAAGAGGTTAGGCTTGAGAAAGCCTTAATTCTATCTGAAGTTGCAAGCTATCCGACTGTCACTATAATTGTTCCTTGTTTCAATGAAGAGCGAACTATTCTATCAACTCTAAATTCGTTACTGGGTCTTGATTATCCAAAAGACAAACTTTCGATAATTGTAGTTGATGATGGATCAACGGACAGTACTCAACAAGTTTTATCAAACTATAATACCCATTCACAAATAAGAATTTTTTCCAAAGAAAATGGAGGTAAGTATACAGCACTTAATTTTGCATTAACTAAAATAGAAAGTGAATTTGTAGGATGTCTTGATGCAGATTCTTTTGTCGACTCACTTGCATTAAAAAAAATAATCCCAAAGTTTAATGACGAGAAAGTAATGGCCGTCACTCCTTCTATTCATGTGTTTGAACCAAAAACTGTTTTACAGAGAGTGCAGCGTATCGAATATAATTGGGGAATATTATTTAGACGAGTACTCGCTTCTATAAACGGTCTTTACGTTACCCCTGGTCCATTTTCTATTTTTAGAACTCAAATGCTCAAAGAAATCGGTGGCTATAGACATGCACACCAGACGGAAGACATGGAACTAGCTCTCAGAATGCATAGAAATGGCTTAAAAATCAGCATTTCTCAAGAAGCCCATATTTTTACTATTGCCCCTGCCCAATTAAAGGGGCTATATAAACAAAGAGTGCGATGGACATATGGCTTTTTAAAAAACGCCATAGATTACAAAGACATGTATTTTAATAAAAAATATGGAACCTTAGGATTGTTCGTGCTTCCTCTGGCTACTCTTTCAATATTTACAACAATATTTGCAACAGGCAATCTTATCAAAACAACGTTCACAAAAGGCGTAGAGTTTTTTGTAAAATATCAAGCCGTTGGTTTTAGTTGGGGAGTTCCTAAGTTTACTTTTAATTTTTATTCTCTGGATACTAGTGTTACTTGGATCCTCACACTCACTGTGGTTTCTTTGACTCTTGTTTTAATTTATATTTCACTTTATATAGCCAATGGAAAAGCTCGGTTCTCCAGAGATATTATTTATTATTTATTATTATATGTATTAATAGTTCCTCTGTGGGTCATTAGGGCAAGCTTTAATGCCCTATTTTCTAGAAAAGTTACCTGGAGATAATGAAGGATTTAAGAAAATATATTTATGCATTTTTGATCACTGCCCTTATTTTTGGTACAGCCATTTACGCAAGTAATAGGCTGGGCAACAAAAAATTGGCTGAGGTTAGAGACATTGAGGACAAGCTCGCTCTGGATATTTTATCTAGTGAAACTCAATTTGCTTTGCTAGAAGAAACTTTATGTAAAGACATAGGCAACACTTTTTTATCTAAAGAGGTAGGAAACCTTGCAGACAGACTTTCATATGCAGAAAGTGAAAACCCCAAAGATGATCCTGATGTAATAAACCTTAAAAGATATTATTCTCTTCTTGAAATAAAAGATTATCTGTTGATGAAAAAGATAACGGAGAAGTGCGGTATAAAACCAACATTTATCCTTTATTTTTATTCTAATGAAGGAGACTGTGAGGAGTGTACCAAGACTGGATATGTCTTAACCGCTCTTCACGAAAAATATCCTGATTTAAGAATTTATTCTTTTGACTACAATTTGGACTTAGAGGCAATAAAAACCCTTATAGCAATATATAAAGTCGAAAACACATTACCTGCAGTTATAATAAATGCGGTACCGTATTATGGTTATAGATCTTTAGAAGAGCTCGAGGAAACAGTTCCTGCGATTAAGGTATTAGAAACAGCATTAATTGCGAGCACCACAAAAGCAACAACTACTCCTAAGAAAAAATAATATGACTGAAGAAAGTTTTAACAAATACGAAATGGCGAAAATGGTAGATCAAATACAAGCTGGAGGTGTTAGTTTCGAAAGAGATTTGCCGTTAAATAGAAAGATGGTTATGAAGGCTTCCTCCGGCACTTATATTTTTGAAACCAAAGAAGACGGTTTATATGCTTCAGGGGACGCCCCTCTTTCTGACGAACCCAGATTGATTAAGTTGTTTGGAATTCCAAAAAAAGAAACTCCCTCTGAAATTGATAGGATGGATTCAAATTATGTAAAGCACGGTGACAATTTAGAAATTTTATTAATAGATGAAGAAAAAGAAGTTGTCATTGGCCCGATATTAGAATTTGAGCTTTTACCAGAAGGGTCAGCCGATTTAATGAATGTCTAAGGTTGGAGCCACCTCCCAGATTCGAACTGGGGACCTTCGCTTTACAAAAGCGTTGCTCTACCAACTGAGCTAAGGTGGCGTATTTCTACTTTACTTGATCTATATGATTTTGTGAATCTTCATAATCATTTTCTCTATTTTCTACAATTTCCTCTTTATCCTTATTTTTATCTGAATTATTTTTAAAATATTCAGATATACTTCCACTCTTTCTCAAGTATCCCTTGCTCCTCATTTTATCTAAATGCTTTTGTCCATTTTCTTTTAATAGTGTGGATGATTTGTTGAGAAAACTTTTTGTGTGGAGGGGCAATTGTTTGTTTATAAAAAACAAACCATTCTCTTTTATGTCGGCATAAGCATGCGCTGCGTTTTGAGAAAACACCTTGAAACGTTCATCACCTCTTGATATCCCTCGAAGTAAAAAAAATGACTTTCTATTTTTTTCTTCCCAGATTTTAGCACCGATTAAAATCATTATCGCTATCCCTGATATTATAAACGTAACGATAAGTAACATTTTATTCTGAGATAGAGAATCGGGCAAAACGCCTAATTTCTGTTCTTTCTCCAAATTTTTGAACGGCAGCATTTATAAGATCCTCTATTTTTTGGTCTGGATTTTTTATAAATGGCTGCTCCATTAGCACCTTTTCTCCAAAATAGGAGTCCACTTTTCCTTTTAGGATTTTTTCCTGCATCTCAACTGGCTTATCAGCTACTTCGTTTTTAAATGCTTCGCTTGCCTTTTTACGATCTTCTTCATTTATATCTTCCCTCTTCAAAAAAGCCGGATTTGTAGCTGCAACCTGCATAGCAAGATCTTTGGCAAGCGCCTTAAACTCATCATTTTTTGAAACGAAGTCAGTTTCGCAAGAAAGCTCAACCATTGTTCCAATGTTACCTGAAGCGTGAATATAAGTAGCCACAGTACCAGCTCCTAATGTTCTATCTCCTTTCTTTGACGCTATTTCACCACTTTTCTTTGCTAAAAGTATCCTAGCTTTTTCCCTGTCTCCGCCCGCTTCTTCTAGGGCCTTTCGACACTGCATAATTGAAAGTCCCGTTTCATCCCTAAGAGCTTTTATTTCTGCGGTAGTTATAGTCATCATATTAAATAACAGTGAATTTGCTTATAATCTTATTCTCCTTTAACTTCTTTTTCTTTTTGTTCTCTTAAGGCTATTTCTTTTCCATTTTTATAAAAAGATACTATTTCACCCATAATATATGAGATGCTTTTTTGCGAAGCGTCATTTGCAGGAATGGCATAGTCAACGCCGTTTAGGTTGCAGTCTGCCCCAGCAATTGCTACAACAGGAATTTTCATCTTCTGTGCTTCACTTACAGCGATATGTTCCTTTTTTGGATCTACAACGACAACTATCTTGGGTAACGCTTTCATGGTTGAAAGCCCCCTAAAATACATTGTAAGCTTTGCGATATCTCGATCGATAAGTAATCTTTCTTTTTTTGTATATTTTGCTAATTCTCCTTTTTCCTTTTCATTTTGTAATTCATCTAATTTCGCAATTCTTTTTTTTATCTCTGGAAAATTAGTAAGCGTACCACCAATCCATCGACCAGAAACAAAAGGCATAGACAGATTAACCCCTGCTTCTTCTACTGATTTTCTTGCTTCGCTCTTACCTCCAACAAACATGATCGAGCCTCCCTCTTTCCCAAAAGTTTCAATTAATCCTAGGATTTTGTTTAGCTCTACTTCAGTCTTCTCTAAATCGTAAATATCAATGTTGTTTTTTATACCGTAAAGATAGCGTTTGGCTGATGGGTGTCGTCTTGACTTTAAAAAACCGAAATGAGCTCCGGCTTTAAAAAGTTCGTCAATTTTTGTGTTTTTCCCTTTGGTGGTATCTTTCATAATTTAGTCCGGATATTCTAACAAAAGCTTGTGTTTATTGCAATTATTCATCATCTTTACCATCACTACGATTCTCAAATCCGTCAGTAGAGGCAGATTCTAAAGAATCTACAATTGGGTCAATGTACCCTAGGAAAATATTTTCAATATTGTGCCATGACTCTTTAATGCGATGATCAGTTATACGATCTTGTAAAATGTTATAAGTTCGAATTTTTTCCGATCTATCTGCCGTACCCACTTGGCTTTTTCTGTTTGCAGAGTGTTTTGCTGCTTCTTCAGCTTCTTTCATTTGTTCAAGCTTTGCTAAAACTATTCCCATTGCTTTCTCTCTGTTTTTTAGCTGACTCCGCTCAGCTGTTGAACGCACATCAATGCCAGATGGTTTATGTAAAATCCTAACTGCGGTTTCAACTTTGTTAACATTTTGACCTCCGGCACCACCCGATCGAGAAAATTCAATCAAAAGATCAGCGGGGTTTATTTCTACTTTTGTTTTTTTTCTAATTGGTAGGATTGCAACGGAAGCAGTGGAGGTATGCACTCGACCATTTTTTTCTGTATTAGGAACTCTTTGAATTCGGTGGACTCCAGTTTCAAATCGAAGCTTTTTATAACAATCCAGGCCACGAATTTCAAAAGTAGCTTCCTTATAACCTCCTAGTGAACTCAAAGATTCATCTACTGGCACCATTGTCCACTTTTGTATTGCTGCATACTTTTTGTACATTTCAGCCAACTGCAGTGCAAATAATGAAGCCTCATCTCCCCCGGCACCCGCTCTAACCTCAAGTACAATTTCATTTGGAAATTCCTCTTCTTTTTCATCTATAGCTAAAATTTCTTCAAGCTCATTGATCAAAATTTTCTTTTGACTGAAGAGCGCTTCGAGCTCTTCTTCTGCTAAGATTCTCATTGACTCATCACCCTCCGCCATCTTTTTTATATCTTCTTCGTCTTTAAGCAACTGCTCCAAAGCCTCCACCTTGTATGCGGTTCTCGAGTTACTTTTATATTTTGTTAGATCAATTTCCATATATTAAAAGAGCTGTGATATTAATTATACACAGCTCTTTTTAAAGATAGTTATTTTTTTGTTTTTGCTTGTGCCTGTTTTTGCTTAAAGCGCTCCACTCTACCAGCTGTGTCTAGAACCTTCTCCTGACCTGTATAAAATGGGTGTGAGCTTGAGGAGATTTCTACATTAAACACTGGGTATTCTTTACCATCTGTTTTTGACTTGGCAGTTTCTTTAGTGGGAACTGTAGAAGGTATGATAAATTCTGTTCCATTTGAGCTGTCTATAAACAGGACAGGGCGATATTCTTTAGCGTGTATTTCTTTTTTCATGACGAGTATTATATGGCAACTTTACAGACCTTGCAATGGGTCGATCATTGTTGTTTGGATATTGGCAGCTTTGGACATAACAGAAACTCCATAGCCATTACCTGGTCCTGAGGCGCAGGCTCGCCCCGAGTAGTACTTACATGCAGCGTTTTTCTCAGCGTCATAGCTTCCTGAACCCGCTCCTAGATCAGATAAATACATAGCTGATGCAAAAAATGCATCGTGGGCATTCCATGGGTTTGGAGTACCTGCTCCGGTAGCTGCAGAAATTCTCCCGATAAATAGTTTCCATGTCGAAGGAATAAATTGAGCAGCACCCATAGCTCCACCCCAACCTATAGGTGATCCGGCGCTATCATACATTGGCTGCCAGCAAGAAACTCGAGTGGTTGTGTAATCCCTACCAAGACTGCCTGAAATCTCAAGAAAGGGAGGAATGTCACGAGTTGGACTCATTACTCGCATTTGAGGTGAACCTGTGTTGGCGCCCTTCCCAGCTCCAGTTGAGGTATCTGTTACAAGGCACGACCCGGTATTGGCACCTAAGTTAGATTCTTGAGTAAGGATAGCCAATAGAAAAGCGGGACGAACACCCGTTTTTGCACTTGCAGCTTGGGCATATTCTAATGCAGTTCCGAAAGGAATAGCTGCTGTGTCCCGAAGTGGAAATAATATAGCTCGTATTTTTGCTGCCTTAGCCTGTCTTTCTGAGAGCACCTGAGCGTAGGTTGTTTCGTTTGATTTACTCTGAGCAAGTAAGGTTTTCTTTTCAGCTTGGCTTTTTTCAACAACTTTTTTAGCTGCTTCAATAACTGCTTTTGCATTCGCCGCAGCCTCTCTTTGTTTATTTAACTCATCTTTTTCTGATTGTGTTTTTTGTTTAATCCCTCGCAGTTCATTAAACACTCCTTCTAATGATCTTTGTGTGGAGGAGTATGTTTCCACATCTACAAAAAATTCAGACAGATCCTTATTTGATAGCATGGCTTCAGCCACTGTATATGAATCAATTTCGTTTGTTTTTCTAAGTAAAGCTCTTAAGGCTTGCCGACCTCGTCCTATCTGGGTATCTAGTTCAACTATTGCTGCTTGTTTTTGTACAATATTTTTACCTAGATTAGAAATGGCAATATTTTTCGCTTTAATATTTGCCTGAGTGGCGTTAATTTTTGCAGTTAGAGCAGAAACATCTCGCGAAAAAGATGCACTTTCTTTTTTCGTGTTAGAAAGGGTTTCTGTCCACCTTAAAATTTCTCTATTACAAGCTTCGAGATCGAGGGCAAGCTCTTCTTTTGATTTACCTTCTATTTGATCTGGGCAAACTTCCGCTGCATCAACAGATGAAAACAGAGCAAGAGATGTACTCCCTGAGATTAAAACTGCTATAAATATTAAAAATGAACGTTTTAAAAATATCATAAAAAAAGCTTAAGGCTTTTAGTTAAGAAGCGCTTGCCTCTTTCTCAGCACCATCGCCCTCCTCGGTTTCATCTTTACCTTTCTTCTCTACTTCAATTTGAGATAGATCGATTGGTGCCACTTCCTCTTCTACCTCTTCTCGAGGAGCTGCTACCAAGGCGATAACTTCTTCTGGATTCTCCATAAGCTCAACTCCGGCTGGAAGTTTGATTTGGCTAGCAAGAATTTGGTCTTCAAAAGTAGTAAGGCTACTAATATCTACAATAAGATTGTGCGGAAGATCCTTGGGCATTGCTTCTATCTTTAGCGCATGGATAACTTTTACAAGTGATCCGCCCAAATCTTTGACAGCGGGAGAAATACCTTCAAATTCAATAACAACTTCCACGCTCACTTTGTGTCCTTTTTCAAATACATAAAAGTCTGCATGTCGAGGCGCTCCAGATAATGGATCGAAATCCACATCATGTATAAGGCTTTCCACTGGCCCTTCAGAAGTTTCTAAAGTTATAACACTAGATTCTCCTACCTCTTTCCAAGCCTTTAGGAAGTCTATTGAGTTAATAGATATAGGTGTGGATGCTTCTTTTTTTCCGTAAAAAACAGCTGGTAATTTACCAGATTTACGCAAATCAGCCGGTTTTTGGCTCTTATCTCGTAATTCAGCTTTTAATTTAATCATTCCTCCATTTTACCAAAATTATTACTTAAATCAACCTCCTTTACTAAATAATTTTATTGTGAAAACATGAGCACAGAGCCGACCGGAGAAATGTGTGAGCGAAAGACACCCTAGATCAATCATCATTGTAAAAATGGAATTAAAGGTTCTAAGAAGATCTCGTGATCTTTACAAAATACAATTAGAAGAGCGGCAAAAAAGAGTCTCTGACAGAAAAAATATTGAAGAAATCCAGACATTTATTAACCGGAAAGCAATATTGAGATATGATACCCTGGTCAATAATGCAAATATCAAAATAGTGGAGCTCATAGAAGAGCTAGAAACACTCGAATATAATGCGAGGATAAAGACCGCCGACTAAGGGGTCTTTTTTATTCTAAGGACATATGATGACACATATATGGAATACTGCCCGCACCTGCTTCATTTGAAAGTGGGACTTTTTTTCCGGGATTAAAAATATTTTTGGGATCAAAAATCTCCTTTGTCATTTTAAATAGCTCTAAAGCTTCGTTTGAAAACATTTTATTTAAGTAAGGTGTTCGAATTATTCCATCGTTGTGTTCTGCAGTTATTGAACCCTCGAATCTTGCGACCAAGTCATACACTTCGTCACCTACTTCTTTAATGACTTCAATATTTTCTCTTTTTCTCATATCCATCAAGGGAATAATGTGGAAGTTACCATTACCAGCATGACCCGCAATAGTATAAATAAGATTATTCTTATCCAATATCTCGCGCATCTTTGGTAAAAATTCCGGCATGAACTCTGGTCTGACAATTACATCATCTATAAAAGGAGCCGTTCTCGAGCCTCGAACGTGTTTACGCAATAAATTAAAACTCTCCCGTCTAATGGTCCAATATTTATCTGACTCCTCTACTGAGTGTGTTAAACGCATCTGATATTTAAATGGACGTAAGTTTAATTCAAGATTTTTCATTTTGGCATTTACTTCGTCCTCTGTTTTTCCAGCAAATTCAACCAGGACAATTAGTTTGGGGACTCCCCCTTCCTTAAGCATCATTCCCACTTCTGGGACGAATGACCAGATAAGTTTAAAAAAATGTTTGACTTTCATTGTTTTTAGCATCTCAGGGAAAAATCTCATTGCCAGTTTCATTGTCGCATCATCGTATGACTCTATGCTTTCAGGATTGGTTTTTATAATCACATTTACCAATTCAGCTAAATGACGCAGATCAGGTAAGAAAATTACAAATAGTTTTGATGCTGGTTCCACTTTAACTAACTTTATTTTTGCTTCTGTGATTATTCCAAGTGTACCTTGAGATCCCACCAGGAGACGGTTTAAATCAAACATCTTTTCGGATCCTTCGACAGGATCAGGCCTAATATTCCATAGATAATAACCGGCCGAGTTTTTGGAAACTTTTGGTTCAGCTCCTTTTATTGTCTCGATATTTTTATCTAAAAGTTCTTTTATTCTCTTATATATATTGCCTTCAAAATCGCCCTGATTTATTTTTTGATTTAATTCTTCTTGATTTAATGGTTTTACAAGGTATTCGTTTCCGTCAGAAAAAATAACTTTTGACTCCAGCACAAACTGTTCCATTTTTCCATATCTAAGGGTTTTTTCTCCCGCACTATTATTTCCGATCATGCCACCGAGCGCATTAAGATTTTTGGATGCAGTGTAGCAAGGCAATATCAAATTCTTTTTCAATGTCTCAACTTCAAAGTCTCTATAAAAAACACCCGGCTCCACCAATGTCCCATCTTCATTTATATCTCCAATTTTATTTAAATACTTTGTAACATCAGCAATTATTGATTCATTTAAAGATCCTCCTGACATACAAGATCCGGCAGCGCGAACGGTCAGGGACAAAGAAGGATCATTTTTTTTGTTATCACCTATATATTTAATTAAGTTTTTTAAATCATTCCTGGTTTTAGGGAAAACAACTAACTTTGGTTTTACAGTGAATAAACTTGCATCGTGACTATATGCAGTAAGAGTTTTGTTGTCCTCTAAAATATCTCCACTAAAAAATTCTTTTATTTTCTCTTTAAGCATCTACTTTATTAAATAGTTTAAGTTTTGCGGTAATAACTTTTTTCATTTCCTCCACACCTTCTGACATGAACTTATATGGAGCAACTTCATCTCCTTTTATTCCTGACTCCACACCCTGTTTGTAAGCAAGCCTGATTTCTGTATTTATATGCACGATATTTATACCCGCTTCTATTGCAGCCGTTATATCCTCATCACTATTTCCTGAAGCGCCGTGAAGTACTAAGGGAATTTTTACCAATTCTTTAATCTCTCTTATTCGCTCAATATTAAGCCTTGGCTCACCACCCTTTACAATCCCATGAATGTTCCCAACAGATGGGGCAAAAAGATCAATGCCGGTGTCATTGATAAATTTTAAAGCCACCTCGGGTTTTGTTTGAGTAGCGAGTGAGACACCTTGGGGTATTTCATCAAGCATTTTTGAGGATTGGCCGATAAAACCCATTTCAGCTTCTATCAACATTTCTCTATTTACACTACGTGCATATTCGACAGATTCTTTTGTCATTTTGGTATTCTCATCGTCATTAAGCTTTGCGCCGTCGATGATAACCATATCAAAACCGGCATCTATAGCCTCTTTTACTCTTTCAAATGAATAGGTGTGGTCTGCATTTAAAAATACTGGCAACCCTTTCTCTTTCTCAACTTTCACAAGTGCGGCTATCTCGGCTATACCAATAAAGTCTCTCTCTCCTTCTGAAACTCCAACAATCACTGGTAGATCTAGTTCCTTTGCAGATTCTACAACGGCCTTAAATCCTTCTGAGTCTGAAATGTTAAAGTGACCAATAGCAACCTTATTATTTTCAGCTTCTTTTATATATTCTCTTAATGTTTTCATAGATTCATTTTATCATGTGGAAAACCTTCGTGATAGAATGAAGCTATGGACAAACATCATTTCGTTTCTATTGGCGACATCGTTACAGATGCATTTATAAAACTTCAGGTGGCTGAGGTGAAGTGCGATAGTAATGAAGAACACTGCACCATCTCAATGCCTTATGGGGATAAAATACCCTATGAATCGGTCGAGGTTATAAGAGCTGTGGGTAATTGTGCTAACGCTTCTGTGGCAGCTGCTCGTCTAGGTCTAAACTCATCACTTATCGCAAATCTTGGGGATGATCAGAATGGAAAGGAGTGTGTGGCGACACTTGAAGCAAATAAAGTAGATGTAAAATATCTCACTATTCATCCTGGAAAAGAAACAAATTATCATTATGTATTATGGTTTGAACACGACAGAACAATATTGGTCAAACATCAAGAATATGAATACAAGCTTCCAGATTTACATGAACCATCTTGGCTATATTTAACTTCCTTGGGAGAACAAACACGAGAATACCACAAAGAGATTGTTACTTACCTAAAGGCTAATCCCGCTGTATCACTTGCCTTTCAGCCAGGAACATTTCAGATCAAGTTAGGTAAAGAGGAGTTAAAAGAAATTTATGAGCGCACAAATATTTTCTTTTGCAATATAGAGGAGGCGGAAAAAATCTTGAACCTAAGCACTCTTGGCATAGAAGAATTGCTAAAGCGAATGTACGAGCTGGGGCCGAAGATTGTCGTTATCACAGATGGACCGAAGGGTGCTTACGCATATAACGGAGAAAATTCTTGGCTGATCCCCGCTTATCCAGATCAAAAACCAGCCTTTGAACGCACTGGAGCTGGAGATGCATTTGCTTCTACTACCGTTTCCGCTCTCGCCCTGGGAAAAGATCTCCAGACAGCACTTCTTTGGGGAGCGGTGAACTCTATGTCGGTTGTTCAACAAGTAGGAGCTCAAAAGGGGTTGCTAACAGTGGAGCAAATCGAAGTTTATCTAAAAACCGCAAGCCCTGATTTTAAAGTTTCTGTTATATAAAAAATGAGCGCGGTATGCGCTCACACAAACAATTCTGATCTCTCTGGATTGAAGATCACTATCTGAAAGTTTCGGGAGTGAAGTTTTTCTTTTAAGCAAACTGAACTCCAGTCCAAACTATCGGCGTTAGAATAGAGAGATCGCACCCAAGATCTACCTCCGCTACCAAGGTATCCAGTGCCAGCAAATATAGTCTCGGCCTTTCCTAATTCATGTCGGGGAATACTATTAAACAGATTTGACGAAAGAAAAGAATCGAGAAGATGTTCATTAGGAGAATTTCCCGCTCCAAATTTCTCAATCAAATCCGCGACAGTAGCCCTAGAATCAAAATCAAAAGTGTCCGGCTTCATAAACCAAAGTTTTTTGAAATCGATTCTAAATTGACCCTGTAAGTAATGCCAAGCAGGATTTTTTAATTCTTCATGTTTGGCTTCTTTCCCTTGAGGGGGCAAATTCAAGTCCACAACAACCGGGGGTGCAGGTTTCAAAGATTTTTCCTTGATCTTTAAACTTATTAGCTTAGATAAGGCCTGGAGATCTCTCAAACTATGATCTCCTTCCATTATCTCACGTGATATTTCGAGCTTTTTCTTTAAACCATTACCTCTATTCATCCCTGTCTCCAAAGTGTGCTAATCTCTAATTAACATACTTCTAATTAAAATTTAGTCAATTATTCCCCAATGTATTCAAATCTTTTTATCATTTTGCTATTGATTTCTATTTCTTCATCAAACATTTTAACTGGCCTTATCCAAAGCTTTGAAAGCTCATTGTCATATTGAGCCTCATAAACTACAAAATCTTCTAGTGTTTCAGAATGCTTGGCAATCCCCATCACTCTATATTTTTTTCTAGATTTTGTGTGTATATATAACCCAGTTTTAATCATTTTATTAATTCTTCTACGGCCTTTATAATATCTTTTTCTCCCATTCCATAGTGTTCAATAAGTTCCTCTGGAGTTCCTGTCTGTCCAAATTGATCTTTAACACCAATAAATCTCATTGGGACAGGAGAATATTCTGAGAGACACTCAGCTACCGCGCTCCCCATTCCTCCGTGTATTTGATGTTCCTCAACTGTAACTATTTTTCCAGATTTTTTCGCAAGTAAAATGATTGCATCTTTATCTAAGGGTTTAATAGTTGAAAGATTCATCACCTCCACTTCGATTCCCTTTTCTTGCAGTGCCTGAGCGACCTTAAGAGCATTGTGTAGCAATGCTCCAGTCGCAATAATTCCCACTTTTGGATTTTTTGATTCCCAAAATATTTGTGCTCTTCCTATTTCAAAAGGAGTCTCATTTGTTGTCATGATTGGCGTTTTTTCACGAGCTAAACGCAAATACACGGGCGTACCGTTACTTGCTGCAGCAATTGTGGCTTTTTTTGCCTCAATAGCATCGCACGGAGAAATAACTACCATTCGAGGAATTACTCTGGTAATTGTGATATCTTCTATAGCTTGGTGAGTTCCTCCATCAGGCCCTACAGAAATCCCAGCGTGTGAGCCAACTATTTTTACTGGTTGGTTGTTGTAACAAATTGTAGTTCGAATCTGTTCCCAGTTTCTTCCGGGACTAAACATCGCATAGCTTGTTATAAATGGAATTTTTCCCATAGCCGCCATTCCGGAAGCAACAGATGCCAAGTTTTGCTCAGCTACTCCAATCTCAACAAACCTATTGGGAAATTTTTCTTTAAAAAAATTCATTTGTGTTGAATCGGTAAGGTCCGCACACAGCCCAACAACTTGTGGGTCGTTTTCAGCAGCTACTACTAATCCCTCCCCAAATCCTTTACGAATAGGAATTTGCTCGACATCTTTGTCGAAAAGTTTTGTATTTAGTTTTAAAAATTTATTTATCATAATCACCTTCCAGTAGCAATCATTATAAAATAATAAAAAGCGAAAATTAAATTAAAAACAAATAATAATGCTCCGGCATAAGATTTTTCTTTTTTTGCCGAGAGTAGGCTGAAAATAATTGAAATCAAAAGACCGAAAATAATTGACCCACCATATTGATTAAGAAAAGATATATGGAAAATTAATATATGAAAAAGAAAAAAACCCAAAGCTATTAATACAAATTTTTGTTTTTTAATTTCAAAATTAATCATTATGGTATCCAGAAATTTTACCACCCAAACTCCTCAGTTCACCTATTGCCATCTCTGCCTCCTCTTTAGAAGGAGGTTTGCCATGCCATCTATAATCTTTTTCAAATTCTTTTACGCCCTTTCCAGGGATCGTATGTGCGATTATCATTGTTGGTTTATCAAAAATGGTTTTTGCCGCGTCAAATGCTTCAACAATTTCCTCAATATTGTGACCATCAACTTCTATAACATGCCAATTCCACGCTCTCCATTTATCCGAAAGTGGTTCGAGCGGCATTATGTCCTCTGTAAAACCATCTATCTGAATATAATTTCTATCTATAATACCCACTAAGTTTGATAGTTTATTTTTTCCGGCGAGCATGGCTGCTTCCCATGTTTGACCGGATTCTAGTTCCCCATCACTAAGCGCGCAATATATTCTTTTTTGTCCGCTTAAACCCACATTCATCTTTTCTGCCAAAGCCATCCCCACAGCCTGAGAGAGCCCTGAAGCTAAGGGCCCAGAACTTGTTTCAAGTCCCGGCAACCATTCTCTGTGAGGATGCCCTTGTAATCTCGAGTTAAATTTTCTCAAAGTTTTTAATTCGTC
>JALYQT010000025.1 GCA_030855685.1 bacterium
AAACATATAACAGAGGCCAAGAAATCCAAAAATGGAAAGCAAAATATCGGATAAAACAAATTTTTTTATCCCATTTAAGCCATGTGAGTTAAAAAATCCAAATAAAGATCCAATTTCTTTGCCGGCATTGGAAAATTGGAGAGTGAAAGGTGATAAATAAAAATAGGTGAGAGCAAAGAGGAAACTTCCTGCAACAATCATATTTAGTATACGTGCAAAAACTGGCTTGCCTTCTTTCAATTTCAGAAAAAACATAAAAGCTACAGGCAAAACTAAAATTGCATATTCATACCTAGCTAGAACAGCTAGTGCAAAGGTTGCACCACTTAGAAAGTCTCGCCAGTCGGCCAAACTTGATTCACGTTCAAGGTTTTTGAAAAAAATCCACAAAAATAATATGAGAAATACAACGCCTGTGGTTTCGCTTAAAATAAATCCTCCCCAAACAACATGACTATATGAAAGAGCCAGTAGAAGTGATGCAAAAAGCCCGGCAGTTTTCGAGTTTAATACTGATTTAATATAAAAATAGGAGAGTGGAATAGTAGCAATTCCAGCGAGCATTGTAATAATCTGTCCGCTTAAAAATAAATTTCCAATCATTAAATTTAATAGATAAATGAGGTACGGAAAAAGTGGTCGTGTCCATCCAAAAAAGTCTGGGTAGAGCATGCCGTTTTCTCCAAGGGTGCCAATAACTGAACCAAAGGTATTAATATTCTCTGCCACTATTAGGGGAACATAGCTATCAGGATAAAATTTATAATCCGACAAATTATGTATGCGTAGCGCAATACCAAGAAGTGTTATTGCTACAAGGATTAAAATATTTTTTTTTCTAGTTTCCATCACCATAGGTTCTATTATACGTCGGGTGCTATGTTTTAGCATGAATCCGGTACTGGTAATTTTGCTGAAATTATAAGTATATGGTTATATATAAATCAAAATGTCGAGCTCAAATCTATCTATCGGAATCGTCGGTCTCCCAAATGTGGGCAAATCCACGTTATTTAATGCTTTAACCAACAAATCAGTTCCAGCAGAGAATTATCCTTTTTGCACCATTGACCCATCTGTGGGAATAGTTCCTGTATCCGACATGCGTCTCGAAAAGCTATCTTTGATGAGCAAGTCTCTTAAAACAGTGCCTGCTGTAGTTGAGTTTGTGGATATAGCAGGTCTAGTAAAAGGAGCGTCTGACGGAGAAGGTTTGGGTAACAAATTCCTTTCCAATATTCGCGAAGTTGATGCGGTTGCAGAAATGGTTAGAACTTTTAAAGACCCGGACATTGTTCATGTTTCTGGAGAGATAAATCCCTTATCAGATATCGGAGTAATTAATCTCGAATTAGTTTTAGCAGACGAAGAAACAGTTACAAAAAGACTAGCAAACTTAAACCGAGATGTTAAGAGAGGAGACAAAGAAGCGGTTAAGGAGGATTTAGCGCTAAAAAAAGTTGAGGAGGTTTTAAAAACTGGAAATCTTGCAAGTAGTGCAAGCTTGACTGAAGAAGAGAAGAAAATTGTCAAAGGAATGCATCTTTTGACCATGAAGCCGATTCTTTACATTTTAAATACTTCAGAAGCTAGTGAAAATGTCGCTGATGAAATAGCTGGAAGTCTGCCCGGACCGCATGTTTTAGTTGATCCGGTTTTTGGTACAGGTTTGGATAACTTAATTACTGAAAGTTATAAATTGCTTGATTTGATAACTTTTCTAACTACAGGGGAGAGCGAATCTAGAGCCTGGACAACAAAAAGAAACTCTACAGCACCACAGGCTGCAGCTAGCATTCATACTGATTTTCAAAATAAATTTATTAGAGCAGAAGTAATAGAAACTGAAAAACTTCTAGAAGCTGGATCGTACTCGATAGCTAGAGAAAAAGGGTGGGTAAGAACAGAGGGAAAGGAGTATATTGTAAAGGATGGAGATGTCGTAGAATTTAAAATTTAATTTATGAAGGAACATCAAGAAGCTCTAGATAAATGGTATAAAGAAAAAGGGTGGAATTATTGGCAGCCTCTTTCTATGTTTGCAAGGTTGGTGGAAGAAGTCGGAGAGTTTGGGCGTTTACTTAACCATCAGTTTGGAGAAAAACCCAAAAAGTGCACTGAGGATGAACAAAATATAGAGGAAGAAATAGGTGATATAATTTACACATTAATATGTTTTGCCAATGCTCAAAATATTGATTTAGATAAAGCAACCAAAAAGAGTATGGAAAAAGTTTTTATCAGAGATAAAGATAGATTTAATAAATAATATGACAGAAAATAAAACAAATATTTCAGTAAAGGAGTTTTTTCTCCAAATTGGAGTGATAGGAGCTCTGTACGCAAGTCTGGTCGCTCTTGTTTTAATGCTTTTTAGAGTTATAAATGTAGCTTATCCAAAGGTTAATTATGGAGACTATTATTACTCTCAGTCGATAAGCTTCCAAGTTGCGACGCTGATTGTTTTCTTTCCCGTATTTTTACTACTATCTTGGTTTCTTCAAAAAAGTTTGGCAAATGAGAGTAACTCAAACAACTTTCCTTTGCGGAAATGGCTTTCCTATCTAACATTATTTATTGCAGGTGCAGTAATAGCAGGTAATTTAGTTTCAGTAATTTATACGTTTCTAGATGGTCAGGAACTTACTAAGGCTTTTTTGTTAAAAGCATTTGTACTTTTAATTGTTTCTGGCGGAGTGTTTATTTATTTTCTTCAAGATATACGCAATCAATTATCAACACAAAAAAGAAATATTTGGAGAATAATTTCTACACTTTTTATTTTGGGTTCCATCATACTTGCTTTTTCAGTTATGGGTTCGCCAATGAGCCAAAGATTAACAAAGTATGATATTCAAAAAATTAATGATTTACAAAGTATCCAATGGCAAGTAGTTAATTACTATCAGCAAAAAGAAAATCTGCCCGATTCCCTTGGTGAGATGAATGATCCGATCGGAGGGTGGAGAGAACCACTAGACCCTCAATCGAAACAATCTTACGAATACGAAAAGACAGGAGCTTTATCTTTTAATCTCTGTGCAAATTTCAATAAAGAGAGCCTTTCTGGAATAAATCCAGAGGGTTATTTGGCAATGCCATCTTACGCACCGAGCCCAATAGGAAAAGGCGGGGAAAATTGGGGTCACCCTACTGGTAGAAATTGTTTTGCTAGGACGATCGATCCTGAATTATACCCATCATTTAAGGAAAGAGTACGTTAAACTAAAAACGGCTTCCACCAGCCGTTTTTTTGTTGTACCATTTCATAAATGAATGACAAGTACGACCCAAGTCTAATAGAAAAGAAATGGCAAAAATATTGGGAAGATGAAGGAGTAAATAATGCCTTGGAAAACTCAACCAAAGAAAAATATTACGCACTCATAGAGTTCCCATATCCTTCAGGGGACGGCCTTCATGTGGGCCACCCTCGTCCTTATATTGGTATGGATATTATTGCTCGGAAACGCAGATTACAAGGCTATAACGTTTTATATCCAATAGGCTGGGATGCTTTTGGTTTGCCGACAGAAAATTACGCTATTAAAACTGGAAAAGATCCTCGGGTAGTTACAAAAGAAAACAGTGATACTTTCAGGCGTCAGATTCAATCATTGGGAATTTCTTTCGATTGGTCCCGAGAGATTAATACAGCCGATCCAAAATATTACAAATGGACACAGTGGATATTTTTACAATTTTTAAAGCACGATCTTGCATATAAGGCCAAAACTGAAATAAATTGGTGTCCTAAAGATAAGATAGGGCTAGCAAACGAAGAAGTAATAGGCGGAATGTGCGAAAGATGTGGAACTGCAGTTGAAAAAAAAGAAAAAGAACAGTGGATACTTCGTATAACAAAATATGCTGAGCGATTAGAAAAAGATTTGGATGGTCTGGACTATCAAGAGCGCATTAAACTTTCTCAGAAAAATTGGATTGGTAAAAGCGAAGGAGCAGAAATTAGTTTCAAAATTAAAAGTGAAGATACAGAAAGTGAGGTGCTAATTTTTACGACAAGACCAGATACCATTTATGGTGCAACATATCTTGTACTTTCGCCTGAACATAAATTGATATCAAAACTTAAAAATCAAATTTTTAATCAAGATGAAGTTTTTGGATATATCGAACAAACTAAAATTATTACAGACATTGAAAGAACTTCGGATAGCAAAGAAAAAACAGGTGTTGAAGTAAAAGGGGTCATGGCAATAAACCCTGCCACTAAAGAAGAAATTCCTATCTGGGTTGCAGATTATGTATTACCACAATATGGTACTGGAGCTATCATGGCTGTTCCTAGTGATGATGAAAGAGATCAAGAATTTGCCCAAAAGTTTAATTTACCAATTATAGAAAGCTATCAATCTTCTGGATTCGAAGATTTCGGAAGTAAGGTTACTCGTTTTAAACTACGTGATTGGATATTTTCACGCCAGCGGTATTGGGGAGAACCTATACCTGTTATACATTGTGACAAGTGCGGGACTGTACCTGTTCCAGAGAAGGATTTGCCGGTCGAATTACCTAACGTCGATAAATACGAACCAACAGAAACTGGTGAATCGCCCTTAGCAAACATTTCTGAGTGGGTGAATGTTAAATGTCCAACTTGTGATAGTGATGCAAAACGAGAAACCGATGTCATGCCTAACTGGGCAGGATCATCCTGGTATTTCATGCGTTATACAGATCCTCATAATGATAAAGAATTTGCCTCACAAGAAAAATTGAAGCATTGGATGCCTGTGGATTGGTATAACGGAGGAATGGAACACACCACACTCCACTTACTATACTCTCGTTTTTGGAACAAGTTTTTATTTGATATTGACCTAGTGCCAACAGATGAGCCATATAAAAAAAGAACTTCGCATGGACTTATTTTAGCCGAAGGAGGAGAGAAAATGAGCAAGTCAAAAGGAAACGTAATTAACCCGGACGACATAATCGGTCGCTTTGGAGCAGATACTCTTCGAATTTATGAAATGTTTATGGGTCCATTTGACCAAACAATTGCTTGGAATGAAGATTCTCTTGTTGGACCTAGAAGATTTATAGAAAAAGTTTGGAAATTGAAAGAAAAAATAGATGCAAGCGTAGGTATTGGAGATAAAATAATTTTAAATCAAACCATTCAAAAAGTATCCAATGATATCGAGGAAATGAAATTCAACACCGCTATATCTACTTTAATGGTATTTACAAATGCATTAGATAAACAGCAAAAAATATCGAAAAAAGAGTTTGAAATCCTGTTATTGCTTCTATCACCATTTGCGCCTCATGTGACTTCGGAGTTGTGGGAACAGGTAGGGAACGATTCTTTTGTGTCGTTGGAGCAGTGGCCAAAGTACGATGATAAAAATATCTTAAATAATTTTTCTAATATAGCTATACAAATAAACGGCAAAACAAGAAGTGTTTTAAAGGCACCCTCAGATATTTCTGATAAAGAGCTTGAAGATTTAGTAATGAAAATGCCTGAAATGGAAAAGTGGTTGAAAACAAAACCACAAAAAGTGATAATTGTCCCAAAAAGAGTTGTCAATATTCTTCTTTAAGGGTATAATTAAACTAGTTAGGAACACCCTTGACACTCTAAATATTACGTGATAAAAAGAGGAGAATAGGTAAAACTATAAATACACATGAGCGACAAAATAACATTAGGTTTTAAGCCAAAACAAGTCACCAAGCGCCTTTTATCAACTCTAAATAAGAGAGGGCAGGACGTTATTGAAAGCAGATATGGACTTGGGGCCAAAAGCCTAAAAATGACTTTAGACTCTATAGGTAAGAAATATAACATTACTCGTGAAAGAGTTCGTCAGATTGAAAACCACTCACTTATAACCATTAGGAAATCTAAGGAATATAAAGAATCGCAAGATATTTTTGATGAATTTAAACAAGTAATACTTAATTTGGGAGGCGTAATCTCTGAAAAGGATCTTCTGAAGCATCTTGCAAAAGATCCTGCCACACAGAATCATATTAATTTTCTATTAGTTGTCGGAGAAGATTTCAAAAGAGAAAAAGAAGACGAGGACTTTAAGCACAGATGGCACGTGGATCCTCAACTTGCTAAAAAAATCCAATCGGCCCTCAAAAGACTTTACAGTAAGCTTTCTGATGACGAATTAATAACTGAGTCGGATATTATTGATAACTTTTTGGAAGAAGTTAAGGATCTTAACGAACAATATAAAAACGAAGAGGTAATAAGGAGATGGTTGGCACTATCTCACAAAATTGGCAAAAACCCACTTGGTGAATGGGGCAAGACAACCTCCTCAAATGTAAATGCAAAAGGTATGCGTGACTACGCCTTCTTGGTTATTCGTAAGCACGGATCTCCAATACACTTTAAAGAGGTCGCCAAGGCAATTTCACAATATTTTGATAAAAAAGCTCATGTTGCCACAACTCACAATGAACTTATAAAAGATCCTCGATTTGTATTGGTAGGTAGAGGATTATATGCACTTGCAGAATGGGGTTATATGTCCGGAGTTGTTAAAGATGTTATACGAAAAATTATTGATAAGGATGGACCGATGACCAAGGATAAAATCATTGAAAAAGTACTGAAGGAGAGATACGTAAAGGAAAACACTATTATGGTTAATCTCCAAAATCCTAAATATTTTAAAAGAGATAAGGAGAGCAAGTATCACACAGCATAAACCATCCTACGGGATGTTTTTTGATTAATTTATTGTTACAATCATATTTATGCTTCAAGAGTTTTTCTCTTTATTTGGCGGTGAACTATTCAGAAAGGTTTTAAATATAGCATTTGATCTTTCTCCGATTTGGTTGCCACTTTTTATATTAATATTATGGTTTCAACTTTGGTTTCTTTACAATCAGAGTGAGTATATTAAATCTCAAGGAAGTGTTCTTCTTGAAATAAGACTTCCCAAACTTATGACAAAGTCGCCCTTAGCGATGGAGCTCTTTATAAATACTTTATATAACCCAGCGGTAGGCTCTTTACTGGATGTTTATTTTAAGGGTAAGACTAGACCGTGGCATTCGCTAGAGCTTGTCTCTACTAATGGTGTAGTGCATTTTTATATTTGGACTCAAAAACCAAATAAAAACAGAGTCGAGTCACAGCTCTATGCACAATTTCCCAATATTGAAGTTCATGAGGTAGAGGATTATGCCTTAAAAATAAATTACGATCCTCTAAAGTATAAGTTTGGCTGGTTTGGACAGTTTGGGCTCACTAAAAAAGATCCTTATCCTATAAAAACTTACGCAGATTACGGCCTTGATAAGGATCCCGATGAAGAATTTAAAATAGACCCACTTGTATCTGTATTAGAATATCTCGGCTCTCTCAAAGCCGGCGAACATGCATGGATACAATTAATGGTACAAGCCCATACTAAAGAGGGATTAAAATATGGACGGATATTTACAAAGCCAGACTGGAAAGCTGCTGCGGAAACAGAGATCAAAGAAATCATAAAAAAAGGCACCCTTAAAGCTGAGGGAGACAAGCGGGAAAGCATGTTAACTCTTACAAAAAATCAACAGGATATTATCGGTGCTATTGAGAGGAGCGTTTCTAAAAATGCTTTTGACTCGATGATACGAGCTACCTATTTTGCCGAAAAAGAAGTATTCGATCCAAATAATATAGGGGGATTACTTGGCAGTATAATGCACTACAACTCAAATAATCTTAATGGTTTTAAAATCGCTTTTGGAGCAGGTTTTGAATATCCATGGCAGGATCTTCGTGGAAAAAATAAAATAGATAATGAAAAGAAACTTCTCCAAGCTTATAAAAGACGATCATTTTTCAATACTCCTTTCAAAAATTTTAACGGAAAGCCATTTATATTAACTTCCGAAGAGATTGCAACTATTTATCATTTCCCAGGAGAAGTTGCCGCTACTCCAACTTTGGCAAGGCTTCCATCTAAAAAAGCCGAAGCCCCTTCGAATTTACCCATATAAAATGTTAAATAGAAGTTATAAAGGAATCATTGTTTTTCTATTCATAATAATACTTGCGGTTATTATATATTTCTTTACATTCTCATCTCCCATCAATTATCCAAAAAATAGCATAATAAACATTCGAGATGGTGCCGGCTTGCTTGAAGTTTCTAACTCTTTAAAAGATAAATATGTTATAAGGTCTCCATTTTGGTTTAGAACTACCGCTATTTTACTTGGGGGAGAAAGAGGTCTCAAAGCAGGAGATTATTATATTTCTAATAGAGATAATGCCTTTCGTGTTGCATGGAGAGTGGTAAAAGGAAAAAAGGATGTTGAAAATGTGAAGATTACTATTCCGGAAGGATTTACAAATAAAGAAATATCTAATTTATTTGATGAAAGATTTCCTATGTTTGATAACGACGATTTTCTCCTAAATGCTCGCGAAGGTTATCTTTTTCCTGACACATATTTTGTGGAAGTCAGTATAAATAGCTCAAGCACTATTAAACTTCTTGAGGGTAATTTCAACAAGAAAATCGAAATCCATAAAGATGAGATTGCAACATCCACCCTCTCTTTCGAAGATTTAATAACCCTTGCCTCTATTTTAGAAGCAGAGGCAAAAACAGTTGAAGACAGGAGGATCATTGCCGGAATAATATTAAAGCGACTAAATCAAGGAATGCCTTTACAAGTTGACGCAACGTTGAAATATGTAACGGGTAGAGGTAGTAGTGAATTAACAAAAAATGATTTAGAGTCTTCTTCTCCATACAATAGTTATACAAACAAAGGCTTTCCTCCAACCCCCATCTCAAACCCGGGCATAGAATCTATTTTGGCTGCCTTACGTCCTACTCAAACTGAATTTTTATATTTTTTAACTGATAATGAAGGAAATATGCATTATTCTAAAAATTTTGAGGAGCATAAGAAATTTAAGGTTAAATATTTAAGCGACTAAGCATTAAATAAAGGTTTATTTGTTATTTATATGAAAAAAAACAAAGTTTTTATTGGCTTATCTGGTGGAGTTGATAGCGCTGTATCTGCAATGCTCCTAAAACAAGCTGGATTTGATGTTACTGGTGTTTTTATTAAAGTTTGGCACCCAGATTTTTTAGAATGCAATTGGAAAGAAGAGAGAAGAGACGCCATGCGAGTAGCTGCTGAATTAGATATTCCATTTATGTTTTTTGATTTTGAGGAAGAGTACAAAAAAGAAGTAGCCGATTTAATGATAGCGGAATATGCCAAGGGCAGAACTCCTAATCCAGATGTGTTATGTAATCGGGTTATAAAATTTGGATCTTTTTGGCAAAAATCTAAGGAACTTGGTGCAGATTTTATTGCTACTGGTCATTATGCTCAAATCGAAAATATTAATAATCGGCTTTATTTAAAAGAAGGTAAGGATAAAAATAAGGATCAAAGTTATTTTTTATGGACTTTAACCGAGTCCGATCTTTCTCACACAATATTTCCGATAGGGCATCTTGAAAAAAACGAGGTCAGGAAACTGGCAAAAAAATTTAATCTTCCGGTAATGAATAAAAAGGATAGTCAGGGTGTTTGTTTTATGGGTGAAATAAACTTAGAGGAATTTCTGTCACACTTTATTGAAACTAAGCCGGGTTTAGTCTTAAATATATCTGGAGAAGTAATCGGTAAACACAAAGGGGCAATTTATTATACAAACGGTGAAAGAAGAGGGTTTGAAATTATAAAAAAAACACCAAAAGACAACGCGTATTATGTATTAAGTAAAGACATTAAAAAAAATACTGTAACTGTTTCTGATGTATCAGAAGAAATTAAATCCTTAAGTCCCAAAAATATTTTAGTGACAGATTTAAATTTAGTTTCTTACAATGAAAAATTAAATATTAGTGCCCGAATCAGGTATAGACAAGAAAAAACCCCTATAACAATTGAGAAAATTGACATGAATTCAGCCATAGTTATGTTCACAGAAACTCAACTAGGAGTATCAAATGGGCAATCAATAGTTTTTTATCAAGAAGATTATTGTTTAGGTGGTGGTATAATAAATACCAAAATTATATAAAAACTTAATGGTTCCAGCTCTAACCAAAAATCAAATAATCATCAAGAAAGCCAATGGCAAACTTGAGGCGTTTGATTCATTTAAGCTTGAGGGATCTCTTTTAAGAGCCGGAGCGAGTGCTGATGTAGTTGATAATATATTAGAACACATTAAAGGTGAGCTTTACGATGGAATAACTACAGGTGAAATTTACAAGCACGCTTTTTCATTACTAAAAAGCGAAAAAAAACCCATTGCGCATAGATATTCTTTGAGAAGGGCTTTGATGGATTTAGGGCCATCAGGATTTCCTTTTGAAGATTTTATAGCTGAAGTATTAAAGTCTCAGGGTTTTCAAACTTCTACACGACAAATTGTTTTGGGGGGATGTGTTCCTCATGAAGTAGATGTGGTTGCGTGGAATGAAAAGAAATTGATTATGATTGAAGCCAAATTTCACAATGAACTAGGTATAAAATCAGATATCAAAGTTGCCCTTTATATTAAAGCAAGATTTGATGACCTAAAGGAAAATATTTTTAATTATGGAGGCAAAGAAAGAAAATTAACCGAGGGGTGGTTAGTCACAAACACTAAGTTTTCATCAACTGCAATACACTACGGGGTTTGCAAAAACCTTGTTATGATTGGGTGGAATTACCCAGAGAAGGGGAATTTGCAAGATATGATAGAAGAGAACAAATTATATCCAATAACTTGCCTTTCCACCCTTTCTGTAAATGATAAAAAAATGATATTAAGTAAGGGAATTGTCATGTGCTCATCTCTTATAGAGAGGCCAAGTCTTTTTCAGGAAGTGCTTGGAAATCATTTTAATTATGGACCTGTTATAAACGAAATTAATGAACTTTAATATGTATACAAGTATAGTCACGCTTAATCCATTTATATTAGTCACCGTTGCTCTCCTTTTAGGAGCTAGTCTAGGAACAGAAAGATCCTTCGCCAGAAAAACTGCGGGAATGAGAACTTATAGTTTGGTTGCAATGGGTTCATGTATGTTTATTGTGTTATCTAGGCTAGTAATACCGGACTCGGGCTTATTTGCCTTTGATCCGATGAGAATGGCTGCGGGCGTTGTTATGGGCATAGGCTTTTTATGCGGAGGTGTAATTGTTTTTCATGATTCTAAACTTACCGGCTTAACTACGGCTGCAGGATTATGGGTGGTTGCCGGGATCGGTATGGCAGTTGGCTTTGGCTATATTTGGCTTGCAGTGTTTACAACTTTAATGACACTCGTTGTATTTACATTACTTTGGTATATCGAGCATAAAATAACTCCGATAGACAAAGGCGAATTACCCACAAAAAAATCATAAGAAGATAAGTTTTGGCAGAAACTTAAAATTTATCAATTCCTATTAAAATATGAATGATAAAGTTAGTAAAATAGCGAAGCTTACGGAAGAGATTTTAAATTTAGAAGATTCAACATTAATACTTGAAAGAAAAAACCAAGGCTATCTTCCTGTTATAGGAGAAGGTTCATTAAAATCAAAAATCATGTTTATAGGGGAAGCGCCAGGAATTAATGAAGCTAAAACTGGCCGACCTTTTATAGGCAAATCTGGCAAATTGTTAGATGAGCTTTTACTTTCTGCAAATATTAAGAGAGAGGATGTTTATATTACAAATATAGTAAAAGATAAGCCTCCTAAAAACAGAGATCCCTTTCCCTCTGAAATCGCACTTTATGCCCCATATCTAGACAGACAATTAGAGATCATAAAACCAAAAATTATTGCTACTCTCGGCAGGTTTTCAATGGAATATATTATGTCAAGATATGGTTTGGAAAATGAAGTGAACTCAATTTCTTCATTACACGGAGCAGTATTTGAAACAAAGATGAAATATGGGGAAGTTAAAATAATATTCTTGTATCATCCAGCAGCAGCAATTTACAATCAGCACTTAAAAGAAACTTTATATAGTGATATTCAGATATTAAAATCCCTATTATAAATATGCTATATTGCTTCTATGAATTCAGAGGAAATAAGAAGTAGGTTTCTATCATTTTTTGAAAAACGGGGACACAAAATAATCCCCTCAGCACCACTTGTGCCAGAAAATGATCCTTCTGTTCTGTTTACTACCGCGGGTATGCAACCACTCGTTCCATATTTATTGGGGGATCCACATCCAATGGGAAAAAGACTCGTAAACGTACAGAAGTGCGTCCGAACGCAAGATATAGATGAAGTAGGGGATAAAACTCACGATACTTTTTTTGAAATGTTAGGTAACTGGTCTTTAGGAGATTATTTTAAGGAAGAAGCAATCAAATGGAGCTACGAATTATTAACTTCAAAAGAAGAAGGTTTTGGACTTGATCCCAATCGACTATATATAACGGTTTTTGAAGGTGACGAAAATGCACCCAGAGATACTGAATCGTTTGAGATTTGGAAAAAAATCGGAGTGCCGGAAAATAGAATATATTTCTTAGGTGCAAAAAATAATTGGTGGAGTGCAGGAGAGAATGGTCCGTGCGGACCAGATACGGAAATGTTTTACGATATTACAAAAGAAGGATTGGGGGATTTAAGCAAAGAAGAATATATACAAGCTGATGAAAACCAGCAAGTGGTGGAAATATGGAATGATGTTTTCATGGAATATGAAAAAAAAGATGGGAAAGTAATTGGTAAACTTAAAAATAAAAATGTGGATACGGGTGCTGGACTTGAAAGGCTCTGTGTGGTTTTACAAAATAAGGACAATTTGTTTGAAACGGATCTTTTTGCGCCGTTTTTTATGATTTTACAGCCGAATGCTCAAAAGGATATTCGCTCAGCCCGAATCATTGCTGACCATATTCGAACGGCTGTATTTATGATTAACGACGGTGTTGTACCATCAAACAGTGAGAGAGGGTATATACTTCGAAGACTTTTACGTCGAGCTTACGTACACGCAAGAAAAATTAGCTTTGATCATCCTCTTGAAAAAGTTGATTCCATAGAGTTGTTATCTGTAGCAAGGATTGTCATGGGTCATAGAACTTATAAAAACCTCTACAACTTTGACATAACTCTTAC
The DNA here is from genome assembly GCA_030855685.1 of bacterium. GTDB lineage: Bacteria > Patescibacteriota > Minisyncoccia > Phycocordibacterales > Zambryskibacteraceae > JAIFWN01. The sequence continues at coordinate 13,087 of JALYQT010000025.1, forward strand.
AGAAAAAATCATCACGGAGGAATTAGATAAATTTAAATCAACTCTTGAGATGGGTCTTAAGAAATTTGAAAAAGGAGAAGATCCTTTCGTGTTGTTTACGACTTATGGCTTTCCATTTGAAGTCACCAAAGAACTAGCTATAGAAAAAGGCATTAAAATTGACGAAAATGACTTTCAGGAAAAATTTAAAAAACATCAAGACCTATCTCGCGCTGGTGCAGAGCAGAAATTTAAAGGAGGTCTTGCTGGTACAGGAATGGAAGTAACTCGATATCATACAGCCACACACCTTCTTCACCAAGCCCTAAGAGATGTTTTGGGCCCTGAAGTGAGACAAAAAGGTTCTAATATAACTTCGGAAAGGCTTCGTTTTGATTTTTCATTTGCTAGAAAAATGACAGACGAAGAAAAACAAAAAGTAGAAAAAATTGTTAATCAAAAAATTGATGGAGCTTTACCTATGCAAAAAGTAGTTTTAGGCAAGGAGGATGCTGAAAAGACTGACGCTCTGCATTTCTTTGGGGATAAATATGGAGATCAAGTGTCCGTATATTTTATCGGTAATGATTTGGAGACCGCATACTCAAAAGAATTTTGTGGTGGTCCGCACGTGAAAAATACAAACGAGTTAGGTAAATTTAAAATAATTAAAGAGGAAGCGGTTTCAGTTGGTGTAAGAAGAATCAAAGCAGTCCTTGAGTAGAAGTTAAGTCTCTCGTAGAATATAACAATGGGTTTATTTAGTTCTAATACAAAAGAAAATACTCTACTGATTGATATTAGTTCAAGCAGCGTTGCTTGTGCTCTCGTTCATAATAAAAAAGGTGTTGAGCCAGAAATAGATTTTGCAATAAGGGAATCTTTTCAAAATATTGAAAGTGATCAATCTGAAAATGTCGAGGTGAGGATGCTTCTTGTTTTAAGAAAAATTTTAAATACTACTTTCACAAAAGGTCAAGAAATCTTAAAGCAAAAAAATAGAAAAGGTGGTGTTGATGTTGTTATTGTTGGTTTATCGTCATTATGGTATATATCTAGCTTAAAAACGAAAGAGGTTAGCGACAAAGAAGGAGTACTACTCACTACGGGTGCACAGCGTGATATATTGAGATCGGAACAAATTAGTTTTTTAGAGGAATTGAAAGATGTATACAAAGAAGAGAGCGAAATATTTGAGTCTAATATTATTGGAGTCTCCGCAAACGGATATAGGATAGAAAATTGGACAAATAAAACCGCAACTGCATTTGATATTACGTTTTTGCAAGCTGGAGCACCTAAAAAACTTATCCGAGCTTTAGAAAATGAGGTTATAAAAACCTTTGGTACTAAAAGAGGAATTAGTGTGCATAGTATTAATTCAGTTTTATCACAATTAATTTCACATTCCTATAAAAATCTACATTCTGCAGTGTTAGTTGATATTTCTGGTGACACAACAAATATATTATTTATTCACGACTCAGTTCCTAAAAAAGTTGTTCTAATACCATTTGGAATTAATTCTTTGGTTAACAAAATATCTGAAAATTTAACATTACCTAAAGCAATTGCGGAATCCATGATGTCATTATATTTAAAAGGTGACCTTAAAGAAGAATCTGCCAAAGAATTGGATGGTGTATTTTTAGACGCTCGAGAAGAATGGGATTTTAATTCTATAATTTCAAAAGAAAATTCTATATACCACAGTCCCCAAAATATTTTTTTAGTTAGTGACACCAAATATGGGGAAATTGGAAAAACAATGCTAGAAGATATTTTTTTGGATAAAGAGGTTATAATCTTAGATTGTAAGCAAGGTTTTATAAAAGAATGCATAAGGTCTGACAAGGAGAATTATCTGGATGGCCACCTCGCTATCTTGGGTACTTATTCTCAATTTCTTTACTAGATTCATTGCTCGAAATTAATTTTGATACTAAAATACATTAAACATGCCAAAACAAATTGAAGACATAATAGCTGGTGAAAAGAGGTCTATTAGAGATATCCCTATTCCAGATAACAGAAGAAAAACTATTAACCTAATTGAGAATGAGCCCTTTGAACCCTTAGCAAAACAGCCTTCACAAATTACTCAATTACCAAAAGTTAGCCCTAAAGAAGAAAGTCCCGTAAGGTCTTTAGATTCTATTGTTACAGCAGATATAATTTCAAATTTAGCTAAAGATAAGCCGGCGGAAGCAGACACCCACTTTGAAGCACCTAAACCCAGAGATTTTTCTCCACCAAAACAAAAAAGAAATCTTCCAAAAAAACCAATTATATTTGGCGTTATCGGACTTGTTGTTTTTCTCACCTTAGGAATATTTTCCTTAGTAAGTGGTGCAACTATTACATATAAACCTAAAACTCTTCAAACAAGTTTTTCAAATGAAATTTATCCTGCAAAAAGATCAGGATTGCCCGGAGAATTGCTTTTCCATGTAATTAAAATCTCGAGTGAAGAATCCGCCGAGGCTCCTGCAAGTGGAGAAAAACAAGTAAGCGAAAAAGCTAGCGGAATAATTATTGTCTATAACAACTCAGATACTTCTCCTCAGAAATTAATAAAAAACACACGTTTTGAAACTGCTGATGGCAAGGTTTATCGAGTTCAAAATGATATTTCTGTTCCAGGTAAAATCAATGCTAGTGGAAATTCCGTGCCTGGCTCACTTGAGGTTAGTGTATATGCAGACCAACCGGGTGACAGCTATAATATTGGACTTTCTGACTTTACTCTTCCAGGTCTAAAAGGAGATCCTAAATTTAGCACCATTTATGCGCGTTCAAAAACACCAATGTCAGGAGGTCTTATTGGTACTGTCAAAAACGTCAGCGCAGAGGATAAACTCAAAGCTGAAACAGCCATTGAAGAAAGTCTCCGAAATAATCTCTTGATAAAAGCTAGAGCCGATATGCCTGCAGATTTTGTGTTATTACCAAACTTGAGCCAAACAACGTTTGAAAAACTACCAGAGGGTCAGGCAGAGGGTGATAAGGCAGTGGTTCGAGTAAGAGGCAATTATTCAGCTCTAATTTTTAAAAAATCAGATTTAGCGAATTATTTAACCTCCAAAAAAACAGCCCTTTCGCCTAGTGAAACAGTCAATACAAACTTCGATGAACTTGATGTGAATTTCGTAAAACTTCCTGCGGGTGATTTAGCTTCTATAGACAATACTGAAATCTTAGTCAATGGAAATGCTTTGATGATGTGGATAAGTGACGAAGCGCAAATAGCACAGGATGTGGTCGGTAAGGGCAAAGATCAGTTAGAACTTATAATGCAAAATTATCCAAGTGTCATTGATGCGAGTGCAGTTATAAAACCTTTGTGGAAAAGTTCTTTCCCTGAAGATGTATCAAAAATTAAGTTCGTAAAAGAGTTATAAATTTACCTAAAACATGCATAAACCCATAGAAAATAAGGATTTAGAGAAAACGGGAGTTGTCTTTGAAGCCCTTCCAAACATAATGTTTAGGGTAAAATTAGATGGTGAAGAGGGGGAGATTTTGTCTTATTTATCTGGTAAAATGCGGCTGCATAGAATAAGAGTATTGGTAGGCGATAAGGTTCAGTTGGAATTAGAGCCTTATGGTGGTAAAGCTAGGATAACAAAAAGGCTATAATTAGCTATATTTACTGTTGACACAAAACTAACAAGAGGTTAGAATGGTTACTCCTTATGAAAGTTAAAGCGTCAGTTAAGAAAATGTGTTCCACTTGCCAAATAGTTAGGCGAAAGGGCTATGTTTACGTAATCTGTAAATCAAACGCACGACATAAACAACGACAAGGTTAAAAAATGAGAATTCTCGGCATCACCATACCAGATGAAAAGCGTCTTGATATCGCCCTTACAGTGCTATTTGGCATAGGGCGATCTCGTGCTGCTGGCATTTTAGATGAAGCGGGTATACCGCGAGGTGCACAAACAAAGGATGTAAAAGTAGAAGATGAGAATAAAATTAGAAGTATTATTGAAAGTCTTACCCTTGAGGGTGACTTAAAAAGAGAAGTTGCTGGAAATGTAAAGCGACTCAAGGATATCAAGGCATATAGAGGAGTAAGACACACACGAGGTCTACCCGTAAGAGGACAGCGAACAAAAACCAACTCACGCACTAGACGTGGAAATGTTAGAAAGACAATGGGTACCGGTAGAAAAGCTGTAGATAAAAAATAAAAATGGGAAAAAAAAGAATTGTTAAAACAAGTGATGGTGAAACAGACGAGGCAGTAAAAACTGCTACTGTTTCTTCAAAAAAAAGAATAGACTCTGGGATTTTATGTATTCAATCTACATATAACAACACAAAACTAGTCCTTACTGATAATAAAGGTAACACTCTGGCATGGTCTACATCTGGAGCGTTAGGATTTAAAGGAGCGAAAAAGGGAACACCTTTTGCTGCTGCAAAAATCGGTGAAAAATTAGCGGAAAGAGCAGCTCAATTTGGAGTGAAAGAGGTGAAGGTTATTGTTAAGGGCGTAGGATCTGGAAGAGAGTCTGCAATCAGAGGATTTATTTCTAAAGGTATTAATTTAACAACAATTCAAGACCAAACTCCTGTTCCACATAATGGACCTAAGGCCCCTAAGCCTAGACGCGCATAATTCGATAACCTCACTATAAAAAATAATTATTATGAAACTCGGACCTAAATACAAAATTGCTCGAAGACTAGGAGCTCCAATATTTGAAAAAACTCAGACTGCTAAATTTGCACAGTCTCTGGCAAGAAAGGAAAAGAATGTAAGAACAAGACAAAAGCCAAAGAGTGAATTCGGATTGCAGCTGATTGAAAAGCAAAAAGCCAGATTTACTTATGGAATATCAGAAAAGCAATTTTCAAAATATGCAAAGACAGCTTTGTCAGCAGGAGATCCAACTCAAAAGCTTTATACATCACTTGAGTTGAGATTAGACAATTTTCTATACAGGGCCGGGTTTGCAAAGACAAGGGCGCAAGCCAGACAAATGGCGTCGCACGGACATTCGCAAATAAATAATAAGCGAGTTACGATTCCTTCAATTCACTTGAAGGACGGGGATGTCATAAACGTACGTGAAGGGAGCAAGAAAAGTGTTCTCTTTGTTGACATGGCGGAGAGAATAAAATCTCTTGCACCATCATCATGGCTCGAAGTAAACGGCGATAAGGGTGAGGCAAAAGTAACAGGCAGACCCGTCTATATGCCCGCAGAGCATGTTTTCGATTTAGGAGTGGTGCTCGAATTCTATAGCAGATAAATTCGCTAAGAATTATTCATTTAAATAAATATTAAACTAAAAAAATGGCTGATTATACAATTCTTTTACCTTCGAAACCAAAAATTATTTCTCAAACAGAAGTAAGTGGTGTTTTTGAAATCGAAGGTCTTTATCCTGGATACGGTCACACTCTAGGCAATAGCCTTAGACGAATTATTCTGTCGTCTCTTCCTGGTGTTGCAATAACTTCAGTAAAAATAGAAGGTGTTAGTCATGAATTTTCAGTAATGGAAGGTATTAAAGAGGATGTTATCACTGTCCTATTAAACCTTAAAAAGATAAGGATGAGGTTTTTAACGGACGAGCCTCAGACACTTACACTCAAAGTAAAAGGTGCAAAAACGGTATATGCAAAAGATATAGAAGTACCTGGTCAAGTGGAAATATTAAACCCTGATCAAATTATCGCAACTGTAACAGGTGCAAGTACAAATTTGGATATAGAGTTACGTGCTGAAAAAGGTCTTGGATTTGTTCCAAAAGAGCTGCTTGATAAAAATAGAGTTGATATAGGTACGATTGCTCTAGATGGTATCTTTACGCCAATTAGACGAGCAAGTTATGAGGTCGAAAACATGCGCGTTGGTGACAGAACTGATTTCAATCGTTTAAAGATTTTTATAGAAACAGATGGAACTGTAACCCCCGAAGAAGCACTTACATCCTCTATAGAAGTTATGATTAATCAATTAAAGGCTATCGTTGGCTTTAAAGAAGAGGAACCTGCAGCTGTCGAAGAAATAGACGAATCTCCAGTATCTTCTAAAACCGATCTCGATCCTGAGGTTCTAAAAACTAGAGTGGAATCATTAAATCTTTCTGCTAGAACACAGAATGCGCTTTCTAATGCAAACATACGCACACTAGGAGGCTTGGCTCGTAAGAAAGAGAAAGACTTGCTTTCAATAGACGGCTTAGGATCAAAAGGAATCACCGAGATCAGAGAAGCCTTAGAGGGGTTTAGTGTTACATTAAAATAATTGACAACCTTCAGCCGAAATATAAGATAGATAGCCATGAGACACGGAAACAACACAAGAAAATTTGGAAGGGAAAGTAATCAAAGAAAAGCTTTGATGCGTTCTCTCGCGTATTCTCTTGTAATTAAAGGTAAAATTAAAACTACAGAAGCCAAGGCAAAAGAGCTCCGTCCTTTTGTTGAAAAACTGGTAACCATGGGTAAGAAAGATACTCTGGCCTCACGTAGAACACTAGATTCTAGAGTTGGTCCAGAAGCAGCTAAAAAAATAGCAACATCACTTTCAAAAACATATATGGATAGAGCTGGTGGATATACACGTATTACAAAATTGGTTAGGAGACCGTCAGACGGAAGTAAAATGGCAGTAATTGAATTTGTATAATTCATAAAAACAACATTAGAAAAATGAAATACACATTAGACGCAACAAATAAAAAACTAGGACGCCTTGCAAGTGAAATTGCGGTTTTATTGATGGGAAAGAACAGACCGGATTTTGCAAAAAACCGAATTCCAGATGTAAGTGTAGAAATTTTAAACTCTTCAAAGATTGTTGTGACTGCAAACAAGCTTCGCGATAAGACTTACGTTTCTCATTCTGGATATCCAGGAGCACTAAAAACTTCTACAATGTCTCAAATAGTAGAAAAGAAAGGAATGAAAGAAGTTTTAAAAAGAGCAGTTCTTGGTATGCTTCCTAAAAATAAACTTAGACCTCAAATGATGAAAAATTTAGATATTAAAGATTAGTTATATGGCAGAAAAAAATACAACAAAATATATTGGAGCAGTTGGAAGACGCAAGACTTCTGTAGCGCGCGTTCGCATTACACCAGCAGCAAAATTTGGCATAACAATAAATGATAGAGATTTCTTGGATTATTTTCCAACTGCTGAGCTCAGAAAAACAGTAAAGATGCCATTTGATATTGTGGAGGGAGGAGATAAGTATTCTATTACTGTTAGAGCAACTGGTGGAGGTGTTTCATCTCAAGCAGAGGCTGTTAGACATGGCATTGCACGAGCATTAATTGCAAGTGATGTACATATGCGAGGGGTATTAAAAAAGGCCGGGTTTCTAAAAAGAGATCCGAGAGCAAAAGAACGTCGCAAATTCGGTCTCAAGAAGGCTCGTAAAGCACCTCAGTGGAGTAAGCGTTAATTTAAAAATACAAAAAATATGGCTCAATTGAGCCTGTTTTTTTACAAATTTTCTAGTATAATAAGACAATGGATGAAGAAAGTGATGACATTATCATAGATTCCGAATCAGATATTGATGACTCTGTCATCGCTGATGATGCAAAAGAAGACGCAATAAAAAAACTTAAATTAAAGTTAAGAACAGCTGAGGAAAAGGCGCGTGAACACTTAGATGGGTGGCAAAGGGCTCAAGCAGATTTTATTAATATTCGTAAACGTGATGAAGAAGCAAAAATAAGATTTTTAAAATTTGCAAAATCTGATGTTTTAAGTGAATTACTGCCAATATTAGATAGCTTTAATTCTGCAATTGCCCACGGGCAAAAAGAGGTTGAACCAATATACAATCAGTTTATGCAAGTACTCAAAAATCAGGGTTTAACAGAATTAAATCCTATAGGAGAAGATTTTAATCCTCAATTTCACGAGGCTGTAGGAAGTTTAGCTACAGAAAACAAAGAGGAGGATCATAAAATCTTAGAAGTTTTTCAAAAAGGTTATTTGTTGGGAGAAAGAGTTCTTAAGCCTGCAAAAGTAAGAGTCGGGGAATTTAAAGAATAAAACATAAATTGACTATAAATTGACTTAGTTAAGATACATTTTATAAAATACAGTAATTATTTCTAAAAACAAAAACTATGGCAAAAATCATCGGAATTGACCTTGGAACGACAAACTCAGCGGTAGCTGTCATGGAAGCGGGCAGCCCAACTATAATTGAAAATGCTGAAGGGGTGAGAACAACTCCTTCCATTGTTGCTGTATCTAAAACAGGAGAAAGATTGGTGGGACTACTTGCAAAACGTCAAGCGGTAACCAATCCAAAAAATACGGTTTTTGGAATAAAGCGATTCATCGGTCATGTTTTTTCTGACCCGGCAGTTCAGAAAGATAAAGCCACAGTACCTTTTGAAGTTTTAGAATCTTCTGTCAATGGAGTTCTTGTAAAAATAGGAGATAAAGACTACAGACCAGAAGAAATCTCTGCAATGATTCTACAGAAATTGAAAACTGACGCTGAAGCAAAACTTGGTGAAAAAATAACCGAAGCAGTTATTACAGTTCCTGCTTATTTTAATGATGCACAAAGACAGGCCACAAAAGACGCTGGGCAAATAGCTGGACTTGATGTTAAAAGAATAATTAATGAGCCAACTGCCGCCGCTCTTGCATATGGTTTTAATAAAAAGAAAGATGAAAAAATAGTTGTCTATGACTTTGGAGGAGGAACCTTTGATGTTTCTGTGCTCGAAGTTGCGGACGATGTGGTTGAGGTTAAATCTACCGACGGAGATAGCCACATGGGTGGTAAGGATATTGATCAAAAAATAATTAATTGGATTGCAGATCAATATAAAAAAGAATCAGGTATAGATATTCGCGGGGATGCACTTGCTCTACAAAGACTCGATGAGGCTGCAGAGAAAGCCAAGCATGAGCTGTCTGTGACAAATGAAACGGAAATAAATATTCCATTTATCACATCCGATGCTTCAGGACCAAAGCACTTACTTTTGAAAATGTCCCGATCAACCCTCGAAGAGCTCGCACGTGAATACATTGATAGATCGATCGATATTGCCAAAAGAGCATTAGACGCCTCACCTTTTAAAATAGGAGATATCAATGAAGTAATTTTGGTAGGAGGTCAAACCAGAATGCCTGCAATCTATGAGGCTGTTAAAAAACTATTTGGAAAGGAGCCTAATAAGTCCATCAATCCAGATGAAGTTGTAGCTGCAGGTGCTGCAATTCAAGCCGGTATTATAGCTGGTGACGTCAAGGATATACTTTTACTCGATGTTATTCCTCTCTCTCTCGGCATTGAGACTATGGGGGGAGTTGGCACTAAACTCGTTGAGCGGAATACCACTATCCCAACATCTCGCACTCAGGTCTTTTCTACTGCAGCAGATAATCAAACCTCTGTAGAAATTCATATAGTTCAAGGTGAGCGTGCTATGGCGTCAGATAACAAATCTCTAGGCAGGTTTATATTAGATGGCATACCACCATCTCCTCGTGGAATGCCACAAGTCGAAGTAACTTTTGATGTAGATGCAAACGGGATCCTCAGCGTTAAAGCAAAAGACAAAGCTACTGGCAAGGAACAATCTATACGTATTGAAGCAAGTTCTGGTCTTTCTAAAGAGGAGGTTGAGAAAATGCAAAAAGATGCAGAGCTAAATGCCACCGAAGACCAACAGAAAAAAGATCTCATAGATGCAAAAAATCTTTCAGAACAAATGGTTTATACAGCAGAAAAAGCTTTAAAAGACGCTCCAACAATACCAGATGATATAAAAACAGGAGTTAATGAAAAGATTGACGCCTTAAAGAAGGAAAAAGAGTCGGGCGCTCTAGAGTCAATAAAAAAAGCAACCGAAGAGCTTTCTACTGAAATGCAAAAGATTGGAGAATATCTGAATAAACAACAAACAACGGATACTCCAGAAAATTCCACAGAATCAAGTTCAACAAATGAGCCAAAGAGCGAAGATATAAAAGACGCAGATTTTAAGGATAAACCAGAAGAAGAAACAACTAAATAATGGGAAAAGATTACTATCCTATAAGATTTACTTCGTAAACCTTACGGGCAAGCAAAATTAAAATGAAAGACTATTATAAAATACTTGGAGTTAATAAGGGAGCAAATGAAGACGAAATAAAAAAAGCCTTTCGTAAACTTGCTCATGCACATCACCCTGATAAAAAAGGAGGAGACGAAGCCAAATTCAAGGAGCTTAACGAAGCCTATAGTGTTTTAAGCGATAAAAACAAACGTGCTCAATACGATAATTTTGGTTCAACTGGCTCAAATATGGGAGGTGGTCAATATCAAAGCGCAGGCTTTGATCCCTCAAGTTTTGGTTTTGATTTTTCTGGATTTAATAATGGTGAATTTGATGCTGGTGATCTTGGTGACATTCTTTCTGGTATTTTTGGTGGCAGACGTGTTAGACGTGGTCGCGACATAGCTGTGGATATCGAGCTATCCTTTCAGGAATCGGTATTCGGTGTAGAAAGAAAAATTCTTATAAACAGCAAATTTGTTAAGCAAAAGGAAGTTCAAATCAAGATTCCACCTGGAATAGAAGATGGCCAGATGATACGTATGAGTGGCATGGGCGAAGTTGTAGAAGGAGGTCTTCCTGGTGATCTTTATGTAAAAGTTCATGTAAGGCGACATCCATTGTTTAGAAAGGAAGGCTCGAATCTAACCATGGAGCTATCCATAAAGCTTACAGAGGCTCTTTTAGGAGCAGAGAAGACCATACCAACTCTTGATGGTGAAATAATACTTAGAATTCCTCAAGGCTCAAACTCGGGAAGTGTTTTGCGTGTAAAAGGTAAGGGTGTGCCAGTCGATACAAACAGAAGAGGGGATTTATATGTCAGAATAAATGTAATAATTCCTGAAAAGTTATCCAAAAATTCTAAAAAGTTGATTGAGGAGTTAAAGAAAGAAGGTATATAATTAATTGGTGAACGAATATATATCAAACATAGCATCGTTTTCTAGTGACACATTGATTATTTTGGGTCTTACAGCTTTACTAATGATAATTGGTTTTAAATTTGGTAAATCAGTTCTTGTTTCTATTATTTTATCTCTATACATAACAATTTTTTTGTATAGCAATACTTTTTTAACAGATAAATTATTTTTTACTAATAGCGGCGAAACGATGTTTCTTTGGAATACATTAGCCATACTGGGCATATTTTTTGTACCTATTTATATTTTGATCAGGCGCTTTGTTCAAACTGAATTTGGAAGGGGATCACTTGGCTTACTTAAGCTTTTATTACTCTCGGCCTCAACCGCTTTATTTATAATGGCAATTCTTTATCAAAAATTACCAATTGACGATTTATATCGTTTCTCTCCAGATATTTCATCTCTTTTGGGTGGTGAAATCTCTTACACACTTCTACTCCTTGCACCACTAATTATTTTATTTTTTTAACAAATGTCATCTATATTAATAGCTATTTTAGCGGGTATGGGTGGAATGATTGGTTGGGGGTTAGCGGATTTATTTGCAAAAAAAACAATTGATGAGATTGGTGATATGACTACTTTAGTATGGGCCCATATATTCGGCACGCTATTTATTGCAGTTATTTTTCTAAATCAGATTTTGTTTTTTTCAGATAGTAAAAATTTTAATTTAAGTTTAAAAGACTGGATCATCATTGTTTTCTTCGGAATCTTACAAGGAGCCGTGTATTTATTTGTATATAAAGGTTTTGGTAAAGGTCTAGTTGCAATTTTAAACCCAATATTTGCATCTTTTACAGGGTTAGTTGCATTAATTTCAATATTATTTTTAGGAGAAATTATAAGCTTAGGAATAATTATTTCTTTATTAACAATTTTATTTGGGGTATTACTCCTTAGTACTGATTTAGAGTCGTTAAAATTAAAAAAAATAAACATACTTCATACCCCTGGATCAAAAGAAGTCTTCTTGGCGACATTTTTAGCTGCTATCTGGACGATTTTATGGAACATATTTATTGATGGAAAAAATTGGTTATTTATTGCTTCATTAATGTATGTATTTATGACGCTGTTTATTATCTTGATTTCAAAACTTCAAAATTTAAAATTTGAATTTCCTAAAAAAAGTGCTGCGAGATATTTAATGTTCATTGGGGCATTCGAAGTTATAGCTTACATCTCCATTAGCTTAGGTTATAGCCTTACGCCCCATACAAGTATTATTGCATTGGTTAGCGGCGCTTTTTCCTTACCGACAATTATCCTTGCAAGACGTTTTCTAGGAGAAAAAATTTCTAAATGGCAATCAGTTGGGGGCTTTGTTGTTATTGTTGGGATTATAATACTCTTTTTAGTATAATATTTTATCTAATGTCTGATTTATTTTCTAAGGAAACTCTTGAAAAATATTCCGCAAACACACCTTTTTTCCTTTTTTCAATAAATGAAATCAAGAAAAATTATTATGAATTTCAGGAAAATTTTCCTGATGCCAATATTTTTTATGCAATGAAAGCTAATTCAGAGTATGAAGTTTTAAAAACTTTAAATGAATTGGGTTCTGGATTTGAAGTCGCTTCTGTATATGAATTAAGAATGCTTAAAGATTTAGGTGTATCTCCTGATAAAATAATTTACGGCACCTCCATAAAACCTTCTGCTTCTATTAAAGAGTTTTACGAATATGGTGTGAGAGTTTTTGCTTCTGACTCTCCTTCCGAGATTGAAAAAATTGCGGAAGTAGCACCTGGTTCAAAAGTCTATATTAGAGAAAGAGTTAACGATACGGATAGTGTATTTAAGTTCTCAGAAAAATTTGGAACTGATCATTCGGGGATTGTATCTTTATTATCAAAAGCTAGAGATTTGGGTTTAATTCCATATGGTATAAGTTTCCATGTAGGGTCGCAATCAAGCAATCCTATGGCATGGGCACACGCTTTATTAAATTTACAAGACGTTTTAGAACAACTAAGGATTAATAATATAAATATTGAAATTATTAATTTAGGCGGGGGATTTCCTTGCACTTACGCATCAAGCGAAAAAGATATATCTTTGAAAGAAATATCTATTAATACATTTGATGCTTATTCTAAACTTAAATATAAACCAAAATTAATTTTAGAACCGGGCCGAGGAATGATCGCATGCAGCGGAATCTTAGTGACTACTATAATAGCGAGAATAGAAAGAAATGGTTATCAATGGTTATTTCTGGACGCTGGTGTATATAATGCTTTATTTGAATCAATGGCTTACCAAGGATCAACACGCTATAAGGTTAGTGCTTTAAAAGAATCTTCTGAAATAATTGAAGAGATATTATTTTCTTTAGCCGGCCCAACGGGTGACGGTCCTGATGTAATAACAAGAGAGGCTCTCTTACCCCAAGACTTAGAGGTGGGTGATAAGCTGGCTATCCACAATGTAGGTGCGTACAGTATTGTCGTAACTAGCAGATTTAATGGTTTTCCCCGACCAGAGGTGCATTTCATTTGACATAAAAAATGGTGAGCATACACTTTTAATATGATATTAAATAAATCTCAAAAAATTGCTCTTGCATTTTTAGTAATGCTTATCGCTTTGTGGTCATATATTCATATCAATTCCTTAACTGGCGGTTTTTATAATTATCTATACTCATTTTTATTTGGATTGATTCCGCTAATTGGAGGAATATATGCAATGATTCGTTCGAGTATTTGGGGGAGATTTTCTAGTGCTGTCGGAAAGGCAGTATTTTTTGTAGGTTTAGGTTTGTTTTTCTGGGGTGCTGGAGAAACTATTTGGTCCTACTATAATTTTATTTTAAATGTACCAGCTCCATATCCCTCAATTGCAGATATTGGATTTGCTCCTAGTATTTTTTTCTATAGTCTGGGAGCGGCATATCTATCAAGCGCAACTGGTGCTAAGTATGTTTGGAGAAGTTCGGTTGCAAAAATCCTGATTGCTCTGACGTTAATTATAGTAAGTGCAATTTCATATTACGTATTAGTAAATGTTGCAAGAGGTGGGGTGCTTTTGCCAGAAGGCGAATCGCCTCTAAAGACGATTCTTGATCTTGCTTATCCACTTGGAGATTTTATTGGCTTAATGATAGCTGTGGTTATTTCTGGTTTATCGTTTAAATATTTAGGTGGTGCTTATAAAAAAGATATTTACTCTATTCTTTTAGGATTGGGAGTAATGTTTATCGCTGATTCTATTTTTTCTTACACTACAACAGTGGGGACTTACTATAATGCAAATTTTGGTGATTTAATGTTAACGCTAGGCCTATTCTTTTTGACTTTCGGAGTACTTGGTTTTACTAAAATTGAGGAAAAAATACGCTAATTATTATGAACAATCTAGATCAAATAGCTTCAAAGATAATAACCGAACAAGAACTCATTATTGGTCCTTTGGCATGGATAGAGGCTGGAAAAGTTGCGGGTATTCATGTAGTTGATAATAAAAAAGGCGAGGTGACTGTGGATAGCGCAGACTCAAAAGCAATCATCGATAAACTGGTCGGACAATATGAAAGGCTTTTTGGTAAAGCATCTCAAGAGGTATGTCGAGAAGCTGCAGCTCCATATTTGATTGGATTAAGCATGACAGAGATCCCGGTTAGTTTAAGATAAATACATGACAGATAGTGATAATTCAAAAAATATTTCCGGAGAGGAATATAAAACTGTTACTGAAGAACTGTATAAACAAAATCTAGAAGTTGTAAAATTATACAAACAGGTTGAAAAACTAAATGCTGATTTAGAAAAGGCAAACGATGGTCAAGCGACTCTTATTCACTTTATAAATCATCAAATCAAAGGTTATTTCTTTAAAGCCCGCAGTATTTTTGCTGAATTAGAGGAAGATGAGGAGTATGGACCAATAAATGATGCAGCTAAAATAATGATTAAAACTGGTGCAGATTCTCTCAAAGAAGGTGTTGATTTTGTGCAAGATATTTTGAAAGCAGCAAACATTGAAAAAGGCACAATGGTTTACAACATGGAGTCGCTGGATTTTCGAAAAATTGTTTCTGAGATGGCTGATGATCAAAAGAAAAACGCTACAGATAAAGGGCTTGAATATACAGTCGATATTAAAGAAAATGACTATCAATTAAGAGGGGATAATAATCAACTAAAAGAAGCTGTAAGAAATCTGATTAATAACTCTATTAGCTATACGCCATATGGAAGTATTTATATAAGTTTAAACAAAATTAATAATAAAATTGTTCTTTCTATAAAAGATACTGGCGTTGGACTTTCAGAAGAAGTTAAACCTAAGCTTTTTACTAAAGGTGGGCGAGATAAAGAATCTCAAAAAATTAATGTTAATTCCACAGGTTTTGGCCTATCTATAGTAAAAGGAGTGATAGATGCACACCACGGTCGTGTTTGGGCAGAGTCTGAGGGTCAAGGAAAAGGTTCTGCTTTTACGATCGAACTCCCCGTTGCATAAAAAATAGAGAGCTGGTCAGGCTCTCTTGTGGTTTATTTATTGACCAATTTGGTTAAGCTTGGAATAACTGTTTTTCCACCAACTCTCGATATAACGGAGATGATGACAGTAAGTCCATGTGAGTGCCGGTTGCAACGACTGTTCCTTTGCTCATGACGAAAATTTTATCTACGTCTCTAACGGTGGAAAGTCTATGAGCAATGATTATAGTCGTTCGATCTCTAGAAGCATTTCTAACAGCTTCTTTGATGAGTGATTCATTAAGCGCATCGAGACTCGATGTGGCCTCATCTAAGATCAGAAGACGGGGTTCCTTTATTAGGGCGCGTGCGATGCCTACTCTTTGGCGTTCACCGCCAGAAAGTTCTACACCATTCTCGCCGATAAAAGTATCCCAACCGTCTTGAAGCCTTGAACTGAAACGATCAATGCATGATTCCCTCGCAACCTTCTCAAGGTCCTGTGTTTCAAAATTCTCTCCTCGACCATTTAGTCCGAACAAAATGTTGTATCTCAAAGTGTTATCAAAGAGAGTGACATTTTGCTCGACCAAACCAATTGATTCTCGAAAGTGTTTCAGATCGATCAACCTAAGATCGTGTCCGTCTATGAAGATTTGTCCGGAGTCAGGGTCATGTCCACGCACCAAAAGATTGATAATTGTAGACTTACCGGCACCAGATTCACCAACAAAGGCGACACACTGGCCTTCTTCGATCGTGAAATTGACATTACTTAACGCAGGCTCTTTTTCAGATTCCGGTTTAGTAATTAGCAAGCCATCGTCAGTATCGATGTAGCGTTGTGAGTTATAGGTAAAACCAATATCTCTAAACTCAACCCTACCTGAAAAGTTATTGACGCGAATTGGGTTGGTCACAACCTTCACTGCAGGTTCTACATCAAGTATTGCAAAATATTTCTGGACATGTCCCCAAAGATCCATCATTTGCCTTTGTAGTCTTCCGACCATCCAAAGCTCAGATGTAATCTGATTGGTCCACGCCATCATTATCATCAAATCTCCAACTTTATAGCCTTGGTTTTTTACTTGAAAAATTCCAATTACCAAAACTATAAACCGAAGAAATATAACGAGAATGTGCTTATACTTTGCTTTCTCGTGATATGGAACCCATACACCCATGCCCGCGGTGATCACTCCATCTAGTCGCTTATCCTGCTCAACACCAACTCGTTTTTCCTGAGAATGAACCTGCACGAGGCTCGAATTTCTCAGAATTTCAGATGAATGCTTGCTGGTTCGATGGTTTAAGTTTATGAGACTTTTTATCTCACTCCAATACTTGAGATTATCCCCAAAAGCCATACGAACATAAATACTTGTGCCAAGCAACACGATGAGTCCCACTGATATATTGAAATAAATCAGTAAAGACATCGTAATCAGTATTCGAGTGCAGATCGGCAAAACCGTGTAAAGCATTTGCCTAACAATTTGTTCAAGCGAGCTTTGCCCTCGACTGATCACACTTTGCGTAATGCCAGAGTTTTGGCTCTTGTGTTGACCAATTGATAAGCCCAAAATTTTAGTTCGCGTAATGCTTTCTAAATATTTTGGAATGTGGAAGTCTACATTTTTGAGTTCGTAGACGTCTTTCCAATTGGCTATCAAGAGAGCCGCCAGACTTATTGAAAGTGTGGTGAAGGCTAGAGTCAAATCATACAACACCGGTTTGCCTTCATTCAATGCATTGATCACTTTCCCTAAAAAATAAGGAGTTGAAAGTGATAATGTTTCTACGAAAGCAAGAAGACCGAGAATAATTCCAAACTCTTTCCTGAAGGGTTTGAAAATTATTAGGATTCTTCGAACATTTGCTAATGCTTTTTTCAACAGATGCTCCTTTAGTTGGGAATGTAAAGAACAATTACACCTTATTATAGCATATTTTTTATTGGTTTGTCAAATTAGGTTTATATGGCTTCATTAAAAGGGTTTCTGTGGTAATATTTTTGATACATGATAAATAAAAAAATCCTGGTTTCCGGAGTAAAACCTACGGGAAAGCTACATATAGGAAATTATTTTGGAGCCTTGAAACAGTTTGTAGATCTTCAGGATCAATATGATAACCGTATTTTTATAGCAGACTTGCATGCTCTGACGTCTCAGCAGGACAGTAACATTCTCAGAAAAGATATCCAGAATATGCTTTTAGATTATTTAGCTATAGGTTTAGACCCTCAAAAGGTGACACTTTATAAACAATCCGACATTCCAGAAGTAGCTGAATTATCGTGGATATTTTCCTGTATAACGACCATGCCATACCTCATGCGCGCGCACGCTTTTAAAGATTCCGAAGCAAAAAACAAAGAAATCAATGTCGGAGTATACAACTATCCATTGTTAATGGCCGCGGACATTCTTTTGCCCGGCGCTGATGTTGTGCCTGTGGGTAAAGATCAAAAACAACATGTTGAGATTGCTCGTGATACTGCAGTGAAGTTCAACCGTATTTTTAATGAGACTTTTAAATCGCCACAAGAGATTATTATTGAAAATGTTATGACAGTGCCGGGAATAGATGGTCAGAAAATGAGCAAGAGTTATGGAAATACAATTGAGCTTTTTGCTGAAGATGATGATATTAAAAAAGCCGTCATGAGTATTGTTACAGATTCAAAGAGTCCCGACGAATCTAAAGATCCGGAAACAGATAATATATTCGCGCTTCATAAACTATTTACTGAAGATTCAGAACTTGAAGATCTTAAGAGGCGATATGATAAAGGCGGAATAGGTTATAAAGAGTCAAAAGAAATACTTTTGAAAAATATAACTTCTTTTATTACTCCTCTCCGAGAAAAGCGTAAAGAATTAGAGAAAGATAAGGATTTAGTAAGAACGATTCTTCATGAAGGCAAAAATAAGATCAGACCAATTGTAGAAGAAAAAATGAATGAAATCAGAGAAAATGTAGGACTAACAATTAAATAATTATGGCGCGAATACTAATAAAAGATTTAAATACAAAAAAAGACGAGACAGTAAGTGTTAATGGCTGGATAGATGTGAGGCGTGATCAAGGTAAACTGATCTTTCTAGATATTCGTGATAGGACGGGGATAGTTCAGTCAGTAGTGCTACCTCAAAATATTTTAAGCATTGAGGTTGCAAAACAACTAAGACCTGAATGGGTGGTTGAAATTCTAGGTAAAGTAAATGAACGACCAGAAAAAAATAAAAATCTAGATGTAATTAATGGAGATATTGAACTTGAGGTGTTAGAAATTAAAATATTAAACGAAGCAGAAA
>JALYQT010000006.1 GCA_030855685.1 bacterium
ATGTTTGTTAGTATGAGATTAATATAAGGATACATGATAGAAAAAAGTAAATACAAAGCAAATATAAGCTTCATAAAAAGCTTTCCGGTATATTTTATCTTAATTGGGCTATTGTGGATTTTATATGTCGGTTTAACTTTATTTGCCCCATATTCTATTACAGTAAATCGCCATGGACTCAGTTTATTGCAAACAAACTTACTTACATCAACATTTATCATTCCTTACCTTTTTATTTGGTTAGCTGGATTATTTGCGGTTTTAAAATTGCATTTTTACACAAAACTTATAAATAATTCGCCAGAGCATGGTGGTTTTAAAAAATTAGTTTGGGGAATGCATTCACTCGTTGCAGTTGTAATAATTCCACCTTTTATAGAGTTAGTTGCTATTTATTTCCCTGAGTCACCGGATATATTAAAAATTGTTACCATCGTAAGAAATAACGTTACTGTTATCTTGTATTTAATATCTTTTTTCTTTTTTTGGAGGGGCTCGCAGACTCTACTACAAAAATTTGCATTATCAAATCTTAAACATTCATATTTAAAATACATCTTAGGAGCATTGTTTATTTTAGCTTCGTCTTATATTTGGCTGGTACTAGATAATCCATTTCGCACGTCCTCGAATGATCCTTTAGTTAGACCCACATATTACTTATCTGATATAAAGATTTTTCTCACTGTCATAATCCCTTATTTACTAGTTTGGTTACTAGGCCTATTTACTATTGCAAACTTTAGAGTACTTATAAGAGAGATTCCAGGAATTATTTACCATAAGGCCTTCAGATCTTTTTCCAATGGACTAATTATAATCATTAGCCTGGTTATTTCATTGCAATTCCTCACTCAAGCAACGATATTTTTTAGATTTGTTGGCTTGGGTTTTCTTTTACTAATCATTTACATAATTATATTTTCTATAGCGGCTAGCTATATTTACCTTGCACGTGGAGCCAGTGAATTATCTGAAATTGAAAAAATTTAATAAGGACATTTATGTACTACGATTCAATTATCGAAATTACGAACGACTATCTAGGCCCCGCTTCACAGCGTTTTATTGATAGACAAATTGCCCTTTACCTCCATAAATCGTCTAAAGAAATAACTAGGGCGGATGTAAACATGCTCGCAGTTCGTATACGTAGTGGGCTAATGATATTGACGCGTGATACTAAGGTAGTTGATGAGGCGTTCAGGCGTATTACTTCAATTGCTGATATACCCGAAAATACAGCCGTTGCTAAGGTCTTTTTTACACATTTGCCGGTTGTTGTTAATTAAGTATTAAATTTTATAGATTAAATTTTATTTTTAGCCAACCTCGCATTTTTTTATCCTGTAAATAAGCTACGTAAGCAATTCCAATAATAAATATTTCAAAAACTAAAGCGAACATATTCCAAGAAAGGCTAAATCTATTAGTCATATAATTTATGATTGTATTCCCTATTGTCTGATGAAGTAAATATAAGGGATAAGTCAATCCTCCGAGCACTAAAAGAAATCTTGTTGTTTTTTCACTCTTGAGAAAGCTCGATAAATATACTGCTAAAATTGTTCCAACAAAAAACACCAAATGTAATCCAGTCACGATTTTTAAATCAAGAGAGTTAGGAGTTACATAACCCGGTAAAGCTTTTGGGTGAATATAAAGGGAGTATATTGCACTCATTACAAGTAAGCTGTAGTCAAAATATTTCTCATAAAGGCTTTTAGCGTGTTTGGTGGCGATTAGTGCAAGAGCTCCGCCAAATACGAAATAAGAAGTGTGACGAACTAAGGCAAGCTTTATATAAAAATTTTGATCTATATTAAATAGAAAAGCAGAAGCGCTTAAAGATAACCAAAAAAGAAAAAAGTATCTAATATTTTTAGTTGAAAAAATGAAACTAAATACTCCAATGACAATATAGAAAATCAATTCAACAGTAAGTGTCCAATATGATGCGTCTATTAATCCGAGATTGTTCTCTGAAGCTTCATTAATTGGGTCTCCTAGCATAGTCATACTAATAAAATATTCATTTAAACTTAAGGGATTGGCGTTGGGAACAGAAACTGTTACAAGATAAGTGACGGTGCAAAGTATCCAAAAAATTGGAAATAATCTTATAAATCTACCAGTAAAAAATTCTTTAAACGTTTTCCCTTGGATTGATTGGACTATCACAAATCCACTGATTATGAAAAATAACTGAACACCAAGATTACCATACCTATACCAATGGAGGTCTCCCGATAGGCCCAGGACAAGTAAATAATGAAAATTCATCACCCAAAAAGCCGCAAAAAAACGAACTGCATCAAGTAAAGAAAAATAATTTTTATTCAAATTATGTAAATAATTAAGAGTTATATTAAATTATATCAAAATGATCGCTAAAACTAAATTAAAACTTTCTTATTATATTTGACATTTTCGATATAAATGATATTCTATAACTTCAAGTTAGGCTCTTTTGTGAAAGTGTTATTTCTAATATAGATTTTCCTAAATTAGGCAGCTTGTTACGAAAGAAGTCTTAACTTAAAACGTTTAATAATACATACGGATACTGAAGTAACTTAATGAATACTAAAAAATTTATAACCATAGGAATTATTGCTGTGAGCCTTATGGCTCTTGTTTTATTTGTATTTTACGGCAACAGGAATGTTTTAAGAAGTGATCTGGATGTTTTTTCAAAGAATAACATGTTGCAATCTTTGTGGTATCACTACAAAATCGATTATCTTGAGAAAGATTCTCTTAGAGCTTTAGACAAACAAAGAAATAACATTACAACCTCTGAGGGTCAGAGCTATTCAATGCTTCGTGCAGTATGGATGAATGATAAGCCGGTATTTGATAAAGTTTGGCAATTTACAAAAGATAACTTTCAACATAAAGAAAACGATAAGCTAATAAGCTGGCTTTTTGGACAAAAGGAGGATGGAACATACGGAATCATAGAGAGCGAGGGTGGGAACAATACAGCAACCGACGCAGACGTTGATATTGCCTTAGCTTTACTTTTTGCATCTAGGAGATGGAATGATGAAACATATAAAGGTGATGCATTAGTTATAATTAATGATATTTGGATTAATGAGGTTGTAAATGTTCAGGGCAAAAATTACCTCGCTGCCCTGAATTTAGAAAAATTTGATACCGAAAAGTCATTTTTTATTTTAAATCCCTCATATTTTGCCCCATATGCATATAGAATCTTTGCCGAAGTAGATCCCGCGCACCCTTGGTTGGATCTTGTAGATACTTCTTATGAGGTTCTAAATAAAAACATTGATTTAAATCTGGACAAAAATATTACCGCGGGATTACCTTCTGACTGGGTGGCTATAGATAAAATCAGTGGTGAGATTATTGCTGTTCCTTATCCTACAACACTAAAAACTGATTTTAGTTTTGATGCACTTAGAATCCCTTGGCGCCTTGCATTGGATGATAAATGGTTTCAAGAAGATCGTGCAAAATCGACATTGTCTAAACTGAGTTTTCTAAAAAAACAGTGGGTAAATAATAATAAAATATCTACACACTATGACCACGCCGGAAAAATAATAAATAAAAATGAAAGTTCTGCGATGTATGGAGGCATAATTGGATATTTTATGCTGGAAGATTCTCAATTAGCTGAGCAGGTGTATTTAGAGAAATTGGAATCACTTTATAATCCAGATAAATTTACCTGGCATAGGGAGCTTGGATATTATGATGCAAATTGGGCATGGTTTGGGATTGCTCTTTATAACGACCTTTTACCTAATCTTTATCCAGTTTCGGTTTCGAAATTATAAAATGAATAGAAAGACTTCTTATTTTGAAAAACATACTGGCTTAATTGCACTCATTTTTGCGATGGTTTTTACTGTTATCGTTTCTGCCTTTTTATTAATTGATAAGAGCATAAGATTAGATGAAGCCCAAAGTGTTTGGCAAACGAATCATAGTTTATTTGGCACACTAAGGGTTATTGCGACCGATGTTCACCTTCCGCTATATTTCATAACGCTGAGAGCGTGGATAATTGCATTTGGTAATTCACCATTAGCCATACGAAGCTTATCTGTAATTTTTTTACTTGCTTCTTTTCCTTTTTTATACACAGTGGCCAAAGATTCATTTACAAAGAGAGTAGCAATTTTTACCCTCCTGTTGGCTACAGTTTCAGCCTTTCTTCACTGGTACGGTTCTGAAGCTAGGATGTATTCATTGCTTTTTTTGATTACAACTATTAGCCATCTATTTTTCCTAAGATTGTTTAATGCAAAATATTCCGATCGCAAATCTACTTGGATATTTTATGCCCTAAGTGTTTTTATAGGTGTATACACACATTTGTTTTTTGGATTTATTTTAATCGTTCAAGCACTATTTTATTTAAGAAATCGAAGTCTCTTTCCAATTAAATCTCTAAGAAATTTTCTATTTATTAGTGCGGGTATTTTAATTCAGTTGGGTGTTTGGCAAGCTTTTCGAATAAAAGTTGGGTCTGCAAACTCGAGTCCCTTGCTTAATCCACCAACTACTTCAGATTTTTTTAATCTATTTTCCAATATATTTATTGGCCTACAAGGGAATACCTTTAACTCTTTTTTTCTATCACTGTGGCCAATATTTGTAATCATAGGTTTCTCTCTGTTGGCACGTAGAGAAAAATTAAGTCCAAAAATATCCTATCTTTTACAGAGTGCTTTTATCCCGATAATTTTAGCTTTTGTAATTAGTATTTTTGTTACGCCAGTTTTTGTTTCTAGATATCTAATAATCATTGTCACTCCTTTGTATATTTTGACGGCCTACTTAATTAGTTTATATAAATCTAGGACTGGTAATGTTATTTTTGCTGTTGTTATGCTTTCAATGCTATTTTCTCTTTCAGTGGAAGCTATTTCTCCAAATGTCCCGGTCAATGAAAATTATAGGGAGGCCGCAATGTATGTTGAAAAAAATGCAAAAGAAAATGATATTTTTGTAGTTAGTGCTCCCTTTACTACATATCCAATTGAATATTATTACAAAGGTATAACTCCTCTTATAACTTTTCCAAAATGGAATAGGTTTGAGGATTCCAGTCGGATTCCACCTTTTACAAAAGAGAACCTTATACTGGAATCGGATGAATGGGCAAAAAACTATGAGTACTTGTACCTTTTGCAAAGCTATAATAATGAATATAGTGAAGAAGTAAGGCTCTACCTGGATACAAATTATGAACGAGTAAATGTCAAAGAATTTTCGCCCGGGCTAAATCTTTATGTGTATAAATTGCTTTATTTATGACAAAAATATCTTCTCATCTTTTTCTGAAATCAAAACCCAATAAAAATCTGCTGATAGTAACAAGCATTGCTTCTTTTGTTTACCTAGGAGCTATAACATTTCTACTTACCCCAGGAAATTACTTTCTTTTTACACTCTTAATTATTGGTGAGATTTTTCATACATGGCAGGCAATAACCTACATTTATACAGTGTGGGATTTAGAGTATAAAGCTCCATTTAATAACGATTATCTCGCTCGTGTGGATGTTTTTATCACTGTTGCGGGCGAACCTGTAGAATTGGTTCGCGAAACTGCATTAAACGCAAAGGCTATGGACTACCCATATTTTAATGTTTACATATTAAATGATGGCTATGTTGCAAATAAAGATAACTGGAAAGAGATCGAGAAAATGGCATCTGAAATTGGAGTGGGATGCTTTACCAGAGAAATTGGAGGAGGTGCAAAGGCAGGAAATATTAATAACGCAGCTTTACAGACAAACGCACCATACATAGCGATATTTGATGCAGATCATATTCCCAAAAAAGACTTTCTAAAAAAGACTATGGGATATTTCTCAGATGAAAAAATGGGATTTGTGCAAACACCTCAATTTTATAAAAATTCTAATTTAAATAGAACGACGTCTGGTGCATGGGAGCAACAGGAGCTTTTTTACGGTCCGATTTGCAGAGGAAAAAATAGACTCAACTCCGCAACAATGTGTGGCACTAACATGATTCTTTCTAGAACTGCACTTCTAGAGGTTGGAGGAATGTGTACTGAAAGTATAGCGGAAGATTTTGCAACCGGACTATTTATGCATGAAAAAGGCTGGAAATCTACATATGTTTCTGAAGTGCTAGCCGAAGGTCTTGCTCCAGAAGATTTCTTATCGTATTCAAAACAGCAATTTAGATGGGCTAGAGGTGCACTCGATGTCATCTTTAAGTATAAGCTAATTACAAGAGGTGGTCTTACTTTTGCGCAAAAAATTCAATATCTTTCCTCTGTTAGTTTTTTTCTCTCCGGAATAATAGTATTAATGAATGTTCTCTTACCTATTGTGTATTTATTTACCGGCCAGACACCAATATTGATATCGGGGATGCTACTGGCTCTAATATTTCTTCCATATATTTTTCTAACAATATATAACCTATCTCTTACTTCTAACTTCTTATTCACCTTTAATGCTCTTTCTTTTGCTATGAGTGGCTTTTGGATTCATATAAAAGCACTCCTAGCTGCCATTAGTGGAGAGAAAAGTGGCTTCTCGGTTACTTCTAAAACTGCATTGGAGGGAAATTTTCCAGAACTAATACGCCCACATCTTATATACATGGGCTTAGTAGTTCTTGGTATTCCTTTTGCAATATATAGAGAAGGTTTTTCTCCTTCCTTTGTGAATAATCTTGCTTGGGCTTTGGTTAACATAGCAATCTTTATTCCATTCATGCGTGCAGCAATGCCTGGATTTAGCTTTATGGAGAAGTTAGGTCTTAGTAAAATATTTGATAAAACTGATAAAAAACCTTTAACTAATTTGAAAGGCCGAGTTTCAGGTTTTGTGGAATTTTTTAAATTTGTTATTGCCGGTGCTTTTAATACGGCTATTGATTTTACGGTTTTAAATTTATTTATTTCCACTATTGGTTTGGGAGCAAACAACTTTAATTATGTTGTGTTTAAGGCAATTTCATTTATAGCGGCAGTCACAAGCAGTTATTTCCTGAACAAGTTTTGGGTCTTTAAAAATCATGGCGGTAACACTCTTAAATCCAAGGAGTTAATTAATTTTTTGGCAATAAGTATTATTGGATTTTTCTTAAACATCTTTGTTTCATCTCTCGTATTCAACATCGGGCCAAACATATCATCTTTTAGTTCGAGCGTTTGGGCAAACATCGGTGCTCTGCTTGGTACTTTGACAGTATTAATGTGGAATTTTTTCGGCTATAAATTGTTTGTATTCAAAAAAACTTCTTCAATTATTTCCCAATATTAATCATATGGATATTTCAATCATTATTCCTAGCTACAATGAAGAAAAGCGTATAGGCCCCACTCTTCAACGTATCGCCGACTACATGCAAACACAAGCCTATACCTATGAGGTTATTGTTATTGATAATGGAAATGTAGACAAAACCGCCAGTATTGTTCTTGGATTTAAAGATAAAATAAAAAATATTAAAATCCTACATGCTAGGAGTCACGGTAAGGGTTGGGCAATAAAAGAAGGAATGCTTAAGGCTGAGGGTAAATATAGACTTTATACTGATGCGGACAATTCCACAGATATTGCTCAATTAGAGGATCTTCTAAATGCTATAAAAGAAGGCTACGACATTGCTATAAGCTCAAGAAAAGTGGAAGGAGCTCTTATACAAAACCCTCAGCCTAAAAGAAGAAGACTTACAAGTTATCTTTTTAGTAGATTAGTAAATTTCATAGTGCCTCTTGGTTTCAAAGATACTCAAAACGGATTTAAACTTTTTACTGAAGAGGCAGCTTTAAAAATATTTCCACACCAGATAATTTTTTACTGGGCATTTGATGTAGAAATTTTGGCTCTAGCTCAAATATTTTCATTAAGAGTAAAAGAGGTACCCATCGTGTGGATTGATGATGCCGATAGCAGAATGAGCTTAAACGGAATGGTAAGAATGCTCTTTGAAGTGATATTTATACGAATTAACCTATGGGTAAATATGTATAATAAAAACGAAAGGCGCAGCCCTGAAAGATTGAGGGATGAAATGTATTCTGAAAAAGAAAATAGAAAAGAAGTCTAATATCCTGCTCGCTTAGCCATATCAAGCGCGTACTCGGGCCACCATACCCCTGCGTTTGGTCCTCCATTACAATTCCCATCAGACTCTCCAGGAACTTTTATCCAAAGAAATGCATCAATGAGAATGTTGCCTGTAGATAGAGTTGGGGTTTTACCAAGTGCTCGTCCACTAGGATTACACCATTCACCATTTGAGCCTACTCCATTTCTAGAAGTATCAATAACAAAATGTGATTTATTTGTTAAATTAGAAACTGTCTGACCATAGACAATGTTTTCTTCGGTAGATATAAAGTTAGATACATTAAGAGAGAACCCGTTGGCAAGGCTTATGCCTGCAGAATTTAATCTATTTGCTATTTCATTAGCATTTATCCATTTTGAGTGTCCAGCATCAATGTAAACCATTGAAGAGGGGTTGTTGGTTTTAATAATCTCGATTGCTCTCTTAAGCATGCTGTATCTTTCTGTTTTTAATTTTATTGATAGACAGTCAATATTTGCCAACGAATCAGGTTCTAAAATTATGATTACTTTGGTTGCTTCTAGACCGTTAGAAACTTTTTGAATCCATGATAAATATGAATTGTTTGAATCAGCTCCCCCGCTTGAGTAGCTTCCACAATCTCTGTTTGGAATATTATAAATAACCAATGTTGGTAGTGAGTTTTTAGACTTTGCCGCTTGAACATATTTAGAGACATCGCCTGTAATGTCTGCGTTCCATCCACCGAACCATTTTGCTGTGCTTTGATTGCCAATCTTTTCCATTATTTGAGAATCTACAGGACGAGAAATTGCCCATTCTTTAGCTTGCATTTGTGCTGGGTTGTTGGGATTAACATACAGCTTAAGTAAGGGAGTAATTGGTTCTGGTTTTGTTTGTATTGGAGTAGTGTTTATTGGTGTTTGGCTTAAAACATTAACATTCACCGAACTTCTAGAAATCTCTTTATTCTGAAGATCTTTAGCAATAAAAGTTAT
>JALYQT010000020.1 GCA_030855685.1 bacterium
TAGATTGTGAGGCTCCGGTAAAGGTTCCATCAGCTTGAGAAAAACTGCTTCCGCCTATGGTCAAGCTTCTTGCCTGAGTGATAATGCCTGTATATCCAGATTGAATATTTATACCACCTACTGACCCCGCATAAGAGGTGTCAATAGTGCTGTCTTTTACAGAAGTGGCATTAAATGTTGCTACGTCACTTGACCCTGGACAAGTATCACCAGACCAGTTGGCACATGTAGACCAGTTGTTATCTGCTCCGTCACCGTCCCATGTGATGGTTGCCGCTTGTGTGTACTTAAATATCAAACCTGTGCTTAAAATAATGATGACGCTCAAAAAAATAGGGCGTATAAGCAAGTTCTTACTTATTATTTTTTTAGCTTTATCTATTAAATTTCTTAATTTAAATATATGCATATGCAAGAGACCGAATCACGAGTTTGGGTGCCTCGATTATAAGCTATTTGAGTGAGATATCTAAGTTTTATTTATACTGCAATATCGTCATTCATCACAAAGCTATTGCCAATTGTAGTATGTGAGTTTTTTATTTTTGTGTCCCTGGCAGGAATCGAACCTACATCAAAGCCTTAGAAGAGCTCTGTTCTATCCATTGAACTACAGGGACAAATAAGGAAAAAATCTCCTCACTTATTATTTTATTCATAAACCCATCACGCCTTTCGCGCCACGCGGAATAATGGAATTACACGATGATATTACACGACTTAAAGTGATGGGTCCAGAATCTCATCGGGGTTACTCTTTGATTGCTCGAACCTTACCATTCTTTCTTGATAGTTTTTAATAAGTTGCCTAAGGCGATTTAGGTTAAAGCTATTTACTTCTACGACCTCAACCCCATCTTGAACTAAAACATCTCCTCTCTCTACTTTAATAAAATAATATGCACTTAGCGTAAATACTATGACTATCATCATAACAAACCCAATAAACATTATTTTCCAATCATTTTCTGGCTTTGTTCCCCAACCCAAAAGTTTTCCCTTTTTTGAAAATCCTATTTTACTTAAATTTAAGTTTTTCATATTATTTGCGTGAATATACAGAGAAATTTACTTTAGATTTCCAAACGGTTTGGGAACTTGTTGAGGTAGCGCTGACTCTCTCGCTTAAAATTTCCCCAGCCGAAAGGGTTGATGAGTCAATAATAGTTTTGTTTGGTAGATTTTCTAATGTTTTATTAAACATCATTGTTCCCTTCCAGTTTCCCGAAGTTTCAATTTTAAAATTAATTTTATCTAAGCCAGAACTCACATTTTCTTCGACTGAAACTGATGCAATCTTTACATTAATACCTATTTGTCTGCCGGTTTCTTCTAGTGTTTCAATAAATGAAATTAGATCGCTTCTATTTAATGCGATCTGCTCAAGTAACGCCAAATCACTTTGGGGATCCATTTCAGCAAGCCTCAGAGATTGTATGAGCAGACTGTTATTACTACTTGATTCGACAGTAGTTAAAAGTTCTTTGGTCCTATCATTTTTCTTATTGATAAATAGAACCCCAAATACCAAAATTCCTACTAACAAAATAGTTAGAATTAAAAATAATATAAGAGTATTTTTTGTAGAATTTTTTTTCATACTATTTTTCAGCCTCTAGGGTAAGGTTAAAGTCAATATCTTTGCTTTTTGCAAGATCTGAAATTGGTACATTTACATTTGTAAAAAATAAAGAGTTATTTAGATTATTTTGAAACTCAATCAAAGCCCTCCTGTCACTTGCCACCCCTCCCAATGAATATTCCGCCTTTCCATCTTTTTTCCGGTAACTGAGCTCGGAAAGAGCTATACCATTAGATCGCAAGGATATAATTTCTTTGTAATATTCATAGGGTCTATCAGAGCTAGGAGCCGCAGCAAAAAGTTTTATCTTTGTATTAATATCTTGCAGTCGAACACTCAGATCTTCGGCTCGTATTCCACTTAAGGTTTGGTTTAATATTTGAATTCTTTGATTTGCATCTTTTTCTTTAGAAGCTGAAACCACATATGCAGGGAACAGCCCAACAACCCCCATCGAAAGAGCGGCGCATAAAAATACCAAGAGAACTACTATTCTCCTTTGGCTGTATTCCTTTTGGACCTTTACCCTTTGTTCTTCTGTAAGTAATTTAAACATAAGATTAATTTTCTCTGGGTAATGATAGACCCACTGCCGCGGCGCAACCCAATGATTCTTTGAATAAAATATTTGGAACAGTTTCTTCAAACGAAAGTGCATTTATCCAGACATTAGCTAAAGAATAATCAATAGATAGGTCACTCATCATCTGCGCAATAAAATCTTCCTTCCAGGCTTCTTCGCCTACAAATATTATTTTTTCAATTTTTTTTGCTGGTACTCCATGAAAATCTAGCCTAGTATTCCAGAAAGCAAATACTTTTCTTATCTCTGTTTTCAAATTATGAAGATCTTGATAAGCACCGCCGTCCAAACGCGCCCCATATGGTGCTGTCGAAGTAAAATGGATTATTTCCTCCTCCACTATGTATAAACCAGTTTTTTCTAATGCAAGATTTACTATAAGTTGAGTTCTGCTATCTCCTTTTGAGATAATGGCCCGAGCAATAGCTTGAGATTCGATCTCAAATGATATTGGAGAGATGCCTGCCGCCTCAAAAACCTCGGTATATAGTGCTGTTCCTTTATAAGTTACAACTGTAACTGCCACCTTTATTTTAGGAGTATCAATAGATCCTATGATGTCATAATCAAAAATTGATTTATCAAGGGAAACAGGAGCGTTTTCTTCAATAGTAAAAGCTATGGCGTCTCTAATATCTGCTTCCGGTACACGATCAATTTCGGTGGTGAATACATAAGCTCTTTCCTCCGGCAAAGTGGCCATAACGTAAGGCAAATTATATAAATCATTTAAATATTGCAGGGCTTTTGTTACTTCTTCTTTGTTATTTATGAAGCCAGAAGTTATTGCTCCTTTAGTGAGTGGTATATCTACAAAATGTATTAACTCCAATCCTTTGGAATTTTTTTTAAACTGCGCAAATTTTACGTTGCTATCAGAAATAGTTATGCCGCTATTTCCTAAAAGTAAAAAATCTGGAACTGGAAATTTATCGGTAAATTTTTTTGATCGGGTTTTAGAAGAAAGATCCATAACTTTTATTATACAAGATAAAACCTACTTGACCTTAGAACCTTCGGGAATATTATCTTCGACTTTCAAAAGTGAGAAATCGTTTTCTGTCGAAACAGCAAGAATCATAGCTTCACTCACTATCCCCATCAAAGGCCTTGGCTCAAGGTTAGTGGCAAAAGCGCATTTGGTATTTAAAAGAGTGTTGGGATCAAGGTAATATTTCCGAATACCCGATACTACAGTCCGCGGTTTTTCTTCTCCAAAACTTACCGTCAATTTCAATAATTTTTCACTTTCTGGAATAATTTCTACCCCAATAATCTTCCCCACCATTATTTCCCCTTTTTTAAAATCATCAATTGATATTATATTTTCCATATTATTTATTGCTTGCCTGTTGTTAGTTATTAGTTGTTTTTCATATCAATATAGCTTTTGAGTATTATTGCAGCAGCAGATGCGTCTAGCATTTCGTTTTTACCTTGAAGTTGTTTTGCTTCAAGCGAAGTGAGGAATTCTGGATGCATTATCACTACAATTCCCTTTTCTTCTAACTCTTTCTTCAATCTTTTGATATTCACGGCTATTAAATTGTCACTCCCGTCAAATTTTTTAGAATCTCCAAGAATTATTTTTTCGATATTCCATTTTTCCCTAAGCTCACATATCTCATTTAGAAGCTTTGGTGTATTTTCTAAAACCACCCGAGGTAAGGCAAATTCATTCGATTCATCTGTCGTTGCTATGCCCACTCTCTTTTCACCATAATCAATGGCCATAATGCTCATCGTGTGATTATAGTATAATTATCCGATGAATATAACAGGACAAACAATTACACAGTGGCTTATAGATAACCCTTTATTAGGAATCACATTAATTGTTTGGACTTTCTTATGGAAAGGTGTGGCTCTTTGGAAAGCGGCCGGTCTTCGTCAAAAATATTGGTTCGTTGCAATATTAATATTAAATACTATAGGAATATTAGAAATTATTTATATTTTCTTCGTTGCACGAAAATATGAAGTAGAAGTTATCGAAAAATAATTTAATTTCTAAACCTCTTCCATCCCCATCTACCGAGAAGCAAGAGAATCAAAAATAAAATTGAAATAAATATCCATATATAATTCTCACTCTCCCATAGACAACTTAAATTTCTCCAAGAACACGTATCTTTTACAACCACACTACCACTAGGATTACTGTTATTTAGACCTGGTTTAGTTCCATCGATATTTTCCGGAAAATTATTTGGAAATTCTCTAACATCCCCCCCTTCTAAGAAGTCGTTAACATTCTGACTCCGGCCTTGACTCTGACTTTGGCCCCGTCCTCCTCCTTCTGATATCGGGCCTGAAATTGTACCGGGAAAATTATCGTATGCATCCGATGGCAACGCGGGAGAAGGCGACGATGATGGCGGAGTTTGCGCTTCATCTTCTGATCCCGGTCCCGGCTCTGTTATTATTTGTCCCCCACCTCCTCCGCCATCTCCTCCCCCTGGATCTGTAACTCTGTTTGAAGTTGTTCTCCAGTCTGTTTTCACACATGTCGAGGCGATTACGCAATCAAATTTCATCCACCCACCGTTTATTCCTGAGACATACGCATATCCAGAAAAACTAGACCCGTCTCCGTTATCCACAAGAGTTACACCTGATCCTGTCGGATTAAAGTTTATCCATCCCCCAACGCTTGCATAGGCTGTCCCTGAAAGTGCTCCCGTGCTTGGATTGATAACCACCCCAGCTCCAGTTGGGTCTAGATTAACCCAACCTATTTCGTCCCCCCATAAATATCCACTAAGTCCAGAATCAGTGATTGCAACCGCGGTCGCTCCGGTTGTGTTTCCATTTAAGGTTGGTTTCCAGTTTATAACGCCAAACTCAGAGCAAGATACGTTTTTACAGATTTTCGTAACTTTATTTGCGGTTTCAATCGTCCCATTACTAACAGATGCAGAAACAAAATTACTTATTAGAAAAGTGAGCGCATATAAAATTAAAAAAATTTTTTTCATGAAAATTATTTAATACCTAAACTCCTCAATTTGTGGCTTCAGTGGTTTGGTCAGGTGCAGTTTCCACAGCAGAAGTTTCAATTGAAGTGACTTCTTCAGTCATAGGTGGCACAGTTTCTTCTATAACTTGATCGGGCAATAATTCGATAATTTCTGAAGGAGTGATCTCGCTATTAACTTCAGGCTCTGTTTCTATTTCTGGCTCTACCTTAGGTTCGGGCGTTACTTCTGGTTCGTTTTGATTGGCTGGGGATTGATTGCTGTTATTTAAAAGGTTATCAAGTTCTTGTTTTGTAATACATGTTTCATCTTCCTTTGAACCGATACAAAGAGTTTCTGTATGAATTCTCTTTGCTACAAAATCCACAATTTTATTCCCCGTATTCCCCATCCACTCAATAAGTCTCGAGAATAAACCCGAAACAAATCCATCATCTTCTTCACTTGGAGTTGTGGTTGATCCGATCCATTCTCTAAGACCTGCGATTTCATTTTGTTGTTCTTGAATCGCTCCGGCAAGTATAGGAGCGAAATCTTGGTACCGTACTCCTCTTGGGCTGATGCCGTCTTCATCAAAGAAGACTAATCTTGGATCGATCTGATTCACCTCTTCTGCTATCAATCCTAGTCTTGTTCCTTCGACATCTTTATATTCAAATGACACCGGTCTCAGTTTAAGTACTGTTTCCAAGTTGTCTGTTAGAGCCTCTATGTTTTTCTTGTATCTTTCTGAAGATCCCGGACATGATGCTCCGGTTGTTACTTCGTTGTTTGTTGATAGACAGAGATAGTTGTCTGAGCCCCCTGCTGCAGTGAGGCCGGTGAAGGATGCGCCTCCCGCCACAGAAAGCTTCTTCCAGGGGGTGGTGGTGCCGATGCCGACATTGCCCGTCGATAAAGTAGTACCCGTTCCATCAATAGCGGTTCCAAATATAAGATTGCCAATATTTAAAGTGTTGGAGTTAGTAGCGCTGGATGAATCTATATCATACCCAAGAACTATATTATTTGAACCAGAAGTCAGATTATCTCCCGACTGATAGCCGAGTAGAACGTTGTTGTTTCCAGTGGTGTTTCCATAGCCGGCGGAATACCCCAGAAACACGTTATTTCTTGAGAGCGTTACCCCGCTTACTCCATTACCCGCTCGGAAGCCGATTGCGGTTGTTGAGGTGGCTCCGCGATTATTTATTAATGCAAAATCACCAATAGCTACATTTTCGTTTCCAGTGACATTTGCATAAAGAGCCTGAACTCCAACAGCAACATTATTGCTACCCGTCGTATTTGATATTAAGGATTGAATCCCAATAGAAGTGTTATTATTTCCTGTGGTATTTGATATTAACGCCGAGTTTCCTGCGCTAGTATTTCCAAATCCTGAAGTATTTGAAGCCAAGGAGTAACCTAAGGCTGTGTTTAAATATCCAGTTGTATTATTGCTTAATGCCTGAACACCTATGGCCGTATTCCTATCACCAGTTGTATTGGCCCCAAGAGCATTTACTCCAATTCCAGTGTTAAAATAACCCGTTGTGTTAGCATCTAAAGATAACGCCCCGAAAGCTGTGTTTTGATAACCAGAAGTATTAACTTTCAATGACTGATAGCCTACAGCAGAATTAAAAGTACCTGTAGTATTGGAATTCAGAGCTGAGCTTCCAAAAACGGTGTTAGTAGAGCCTCCTCCAAAGCCAAGCCCAACATTTAATCCTTGTATGGTGGTTGTTCCTGAAACAGTGAGGGATGTAAGATTGAAATTCCCACTTACTGTCAAGTCGCCCGTCGATAATTGATTGGAGTTGATAGAAGTAAGGTATGCATTTCCAAAATAACTTCCGGCCGTTCCTAAGGAAGAACCATTTATAATGGTTACGCCGTCATTAGTTAGCAAACGAGTAAGTTTTAATGTTTTTCTATCCGCCGATAGATAAACAATACTAGGATACCCATCTACACCCATCATAATTGAATTGGAGTATCCATTGGCTGAGGTATCTATTGTAGTAGTATTTTTTGTAGAACATGAGGCATTTGTACATTGAATAAATCTCTGAGAATCGACACCCGAATTAATACCAAAACTAATTCTGGCAAATTCATCGTTACCCATAACTACGGAAGTTTGATCCCCTCCACTGTCAGTATTTAACTGGGTTACGACACTTGTGGAACATTGTGCATTTGTACATTGCACAAAATAAACTCCGCCATCTACATAGGTAATCCTGCCAAAACCATCGGAACCTAAAACCATGTCTAAAAAATATGAATTAGATACTAATGTGGTGACGTCTGTATTAATTTTAGTTGAACAATCAGCATTAGTGCACTGAACAAAATGAATTTGTTTGGTTGGGAGACTATCGTAATAAGAAAATCTAGCAAACCCGTCAGACGCGACAGCAATTTGCATAGTACTACCATAAGTAAAGGCTATTGTGGAAGTGCTTTTGGTCGAGCATGAGGCATTGGTACATTGAACAAAATATATATTGTCATCAGTATAATTGTTATAGATTAAACGACCAAATCCATCGTTTCCAATTGTTGAAGCGGTTTCATACCCACTTGCTGCTGTTCCTACGGCAGTATCGTTTTTAGTCGAGCATGAAGCATTTGTACATTGGATATATCGAAGTTCTCTTGGAGATTCATAATTCATATAAAAGATTCTTGCAAAACCACTGCTGTCTATAGAAATATTCGGGCTGTCTACTCCATTTACGACACTGGCAACAATTGTGTTGTTTTTTGTTGAACAGTCTTGGTCTAAACATTGGATGAAGTGCAAATCATCGTAACCATTGTCAAAATATACTATTCTTGGAAAACCATCAGTTCCTCTTGCAATAAATTTCTGTTGATCGTTATAAAGATTATCTCCGGCAGTAACTATATTTGTGGTTATAAATCCTTCCGAGACACTCCCAACAGTACCCGGCAAAAGATAACCCGCAGTTAAGTTTCCAGTAACATTGGTATTTCCAGTCACGGCGAGTGTGGTTCCGGGACTACTCGTTCCCACACCTACATTCCCATTATCTAAAACTGTTAGTGTTGGAGTATTGGCTGAGTTTGCTGTCTGAAAAGTCACCCCCGTACCCGTTCCAACTCCCGTGATGCCGATCTTGCCAAGCGGAGTAGTGCTTCCTATACCAACATTTCCTGTAACCACAAGGCTATCCATCGGGCTAACCGATGGAAAACAATTATCATCTAGTGGTCCGCAGGGTTCTATTGACTCTGCTCCGGGGTCTATGGTTTCTCCAGGAGAAAAAGGTTCAGTTCTATCTACAGCAAGAGTGGAAAGAGGAGTCGAAAAAGCGGTTATCAATGAGAGAAGTAATAAAAAAGGTGTGCGTTTTTTCATGAGCTCCTTTCATAATATCAAAATAGCTCCATTAAAGCAGTATTTTTTATGTGTTTTAATTTTGCGGAGGCGGGGGGATTCGAACTCCCGGTCCCTTTCGAGACTCCTGTTTTCAAGACAGGTGCACTAAACCACTATGCGACGCCTCCATGTCCAAGAGCATTATTAAACTATATTTAAGGGCTTAAATCAAACTCTTGTTTAAGACATATTTGACATTTAGCATACTTATGTTATATAATATATAAAGTTGGTAAGTAGGGGTACCGTTGCTCTTTCAATTCCCCTACCCGTTGGAGCGGACACTCTTATACAAATAGAAAGGAGTTTCAAATGGATTCTCTATTCATTCCGATCGCGGGAGCACTGATGGTGCTCGGCGGACTGATCTTCTGGCTAGGTCAGAAGATGAAACGCTTCTTTCTCGGTCGCGAGAAAGAGAAGCGAGGAGTAGATTCGCTCAGTCGCAAGGCTGAGTTCGATGCAAACGAGCATAAGAAAACTCTCGACAATCAGCTCAATCACGGTCGGATGATTTTCAACTGGCTGAAGCGAGAGCTCGGCCAGTACAAACAACTTGGGATCAAACTTTATTCGATGGATGATAATGGAGGTAAGTTCTCCATTTTCATCGAGAAGGTCCAGAATGAGTATGATCGGCTACCGATTCTTCAAGTGACATACGACTTCGTCAACGCGACGGTGCCATATCTGGGGCACATACATTACGGGAGGTACGGCGCAGACATTTTGTTCTGGGTTGGCGACCACGCACCGAAGTCTGGGCTTGATCGCCTTGTACTCGATGTAGTTAAGCGGGAAGCGGAATCGATCAAAACCCGATCTGCCGCTCCGTAGCAAGCACACCGCGGACTCTTTAGATAATGAACCGCCAGCAAATCCTAGGATTTGCTGGCGGTATTTTTTTTACAAAACTTATCTCGTGCTACAATTTTATCGATGGCGAAAAATTCTTTTAGGATTGAATGGGATGCTCATGAATACGAACATAAAGTTCGTACAGAGGATTGGTATTGGGCAGTAACCATTATCACTGTGGGCATTGCAATAGCGGCAATTATTTTTGGAAATATTATTTTTGGAATACTAATAATAATTTCTGCTTTTGCCCTCTCTCTTTTTATTAATAGACCCCCAGATACAATACACATAGTGGTAGATGAAAAAGGAATAATCAAAGAAAAGATTAGATATCCATATTCAACCCTTCATTCTTTCTGGATAGATGTAGAGCATCCTCATAAAAAAATCCTTCTTCGATCGCAAAAAACTTTTATGCCTCTTATCATTATCCCCTTGGGAGATGAAGTTGACCCTGACAAACTTCAAAGGACTCTAATTAGGGTTTTACCTGAAGAGTATTACGCCCTACCTTTCACGGAAACAATTTTAGAATATTTAGGGTTTTGACTAACTGGCTTTTAGCTGTTAGCTTTTAGCATGTCGTGGCTCCCTGACACCCTTCGGATGGCTGGAGCGACGCTCGAGGTAAAATAATAAATTTCTTATTTTCTTCTCACTTGCTCCCGTCGTTCAATGGATAGGACATAACTTTGCGGAAGTTAAAATGTAGGTTCGATTCCTACCGGGGGCACAAAGGATCGCGAGTGCTTTGTAGAATTCGAGCTAAGCGAAGAGTTACGCTTAGTTACTTGTGACCACAATCCTCTTAACAAAAAACTCCCAGTGGGAGTTTTTTGTTAAGCTAGCTTTTTGATCATTTTTGAAAGACGAGATTTCTTTCGAGAAGCTGTATTTTTATTCATTGTTCTCCCTTTCACCGCTTTGTCCAGTGCTTGCTGAGCTTCGCGGAGAGCGAGCATTGCATCTTTTTTCATGTTTCCTGAGATAAGTTTTTTTACAGATTTAACAGTTTTATTTACTTTCTCTTTTCGACGCATGTTAAATTCGCGCTTTTTATCTGAGGCGCGTAGGGCTTTTTTGGCTGAACGTGTTATAGGCATTGGCCGATTGTAGCCTACCCCTAGAAATTTATCAACCTATCACTAGGCTTAGTACGCTTTTTCTATTATTATTGCCTTATGATTGGAACTCTCTCAGGCACAGTTAGGCATAAAGATCTGCATACTATTATTGTAGATGTCGGAGGAGTTGGTTATAAGGTTTTTAGCACGGCAGACACTACCCTTGATGCGGTTACCGGAGAATCCGTTTATCTTTGGACATACCTTGCGGTGCGAGAGAACGCCCTTGATCTCTATGGCTTTCTGGACAAAGAGACCCTGGATTTGTTTGAATTACTTATAACCATTTCGGGTATTGGTCCAAAGACTGCATTGGGAATACTAAATGTCGCTACTCCCGCAATGCTCCGACAAGCAGTAGCGACAGAAGACATCTCTCACCTCACCAAAGTTTCAGGAATAGGAAAAAAGAATGCAGAAAAGATAGTCATTGAGCTTCGAGACAAACTCAAAACCACAAGTGAAGACATGGTCCGAGGAAAAGCTGGAGAAGGAGACGTGCTAGAAGCACTAATCTCACTTGGATATAGTGAGCGTGATGCAAGAGACGCTGTAAAGCGTTTACCAAAAGATCTCGAGGGCACTAGTGCACGCATTAAAGAAGCTTTAAAGTATCTCTCATCTGGAAAATAAACTGTAATGCTCTACCAAATCAAAAAACTAATTCCAAAATCTCTATTTGATGCTCTTGCACCTATTTATCATTATCTTTTAGCACTAAGTGGAGCCATCGTTTATCGCTTCCCATCGAGAAAACTTATGGTACTCGGAGTTACTGGTACAAAGGGCAAGTCGAGCACCACTGAAATGCTCAGCTCTATTTTTGAAGCTGCTGGTTACAAAACTGCCGTTTTGGGAAGTATCCGCTTTAAAATTGGAGACCAGTCTAATCCGAACCTTTTAAAGATGACAACTCCAGGCAGATTTTTTGTACATCATTTTTTAAGGCGGGCCGTTACCGCTAGTTGCGATGTAGCTATTATCGAAATCTCATCTGAAGCGGCAAAGCAATCTAGACACAGATTTATCGGACTTGATGGTTTGATATTTACCAATCTTTCACCAGAGCACATCGAGTCTCATGGATCTTTTGAAAAGTATAGAGCTTCGAAACTTTCTATCGCTCGCACACTAGGTAGACGATTAAAAGAGCGCAGTGTTTTGGTCGTAAATGCTGATGACGAGGCAGCAGATTTATTTTTAAAGGTAGACGCGGATGAAAAATATCCATACTCGCTCAAAGACAGCGAACCTTACACTGTAGATTCAAATGGAATTTGTTTTACCTATAAAGATACAGAAATACGATCCCCCCTTCGTGGATTGTTTAACCTTTACAACATGCTTGGTGCATCTGTAATGGCTGAAGCATTTGGGGTTTCAGTTCTTTCTATAAAAGAAGGCTTAGAAAAATTATCACTTATAAAAGGCAGAGTTGAGTTTGTAAAAATTGAAGGTGAGAAATTTAAAGAACAAGATTTTGATGTCGTGGTCGACTATGCCCACACAGCAGGTTCTTTAACTGAGTTATATAAAGTTTTTGAAACACAAAGAAAAATATGTGTCTTAAGTGGTACCGGAGGAGGAAGAGATAAGTGGAAAAGACCCGAGATGGCAAAAGTTGCAGATACATATTGCGATGAAGTTATTTTAACCAACGAAGATCCATATGACGAAGACCCCGATGAGATCATTAAAGATATGCTTCCGGGCATATCTATTCATACCCCCAAAATAATTATGGACCGCAGAGAAGCTATACAAGAAGCACTCAGACAAGCAGAGGGCGGAGATGTGGTTTTGGTTTCCGGTAAAGGAACAGATCCGTGTATAGTGCTTGCCAATAATAAAAAGATTCCTTGGAGTGACTATGAGGTATGCAAGGAAGAGTTAGAAAAATTGCTTTCCATATAAAATGCCGGAACTTCCAGAAGTCCAAACCACCGTTAATGGAATAAACTCCACAGTTATTGGGCATAAAATTGTCGATGTTTGGACAAGTTATGAAAGTACTCACAAAATGCACAGAGGAAGTATCAAAGACGCTAAATTTTTTAAAGATTTTAAAAATAAAATCAAAAATCAAAAAATTTTAAGTGCAGAGCGCCGTGCAAAAAATATTTT
Source organism: bacterium (assembly GCA_030855685.1). Taxonomy (GTDB): domain Bacteria; phylum Patescibacteriota; class Minisyncoccia; order Phycocordibacterales; family Zambryskibacteraceae; genus JAIFWN01. The sequence continues at coordinate 12,647 of JALYQT010000020.1, forward strand.
GATAAATCTTTCGGGTGGCCACACCATTTTGATACACATGAAAATGACCGGGCATCTTTTATATGGAAAGTATGAATATAAAAATAAAAAATGGATTCCAAAAGATAATGCCTTACTCGCCGATCCATTCAATGGCTATCTACGTTTAGTTTTCACATTAGAAAACGGCAAGCATCTAGCTTTTTCTGATATGCGAAAGTTTGCCAAGGTCACTCTTATTGAAACTGAAAAACTAAATGATTCGATTCATCTCTCTCACCTCGGCCCTGAGCCTCTTGAAAAAAGTTTCAAGTTTGAAGTTTTTAAAGAACAACTCCTGAAACGTCCAAAAGGGAAAGTGAAACAAGTTTTGATGGATCAAACCTTGATATCAGGTATTGGAAACATATATTCAGATGAGATTTTATGGCGAGCAGATGTGCATCCCCTATCAAGCCCTGGGAAAATTCCTCAGAAAAATTTAAAGCTTATGTTTAACGCAACAAAAGAAACGTTGAAACGTGGAATAGATTTTGGAGGTGACTCAATGTCTGACTATCGAAATATTTATGGAGAGCGAGGTAAGTTTCAAGACCAGCATAAAGCATATCAAAAAAATAAAACCAGATGTTCAAAATCAGGGTGTAAGGGAATATTAGAAAAAATGACAGTAGCAGGACGCAGTGCTCATTTTTGCCCAGTTCACCAAAAGTTATTTATTTAGAAGTTCAAAGATAGCAATGCCTGTAGCTACCGAGACATTCAGGGATTCCTTCTTCCCCATCATTTTTATTTCTAAAACATCATCGCATTCCTTTAAAATATCCTCTGCTATGCCATCGACTTCATTGCCTAGAATCAGCGCGAATTGATCTGGTGACTTATAATTTTTTAAATCTAAAGAATTATTTGATTGCTCTATAGCTATAACTTTAAATCCTTGTTCTTTAAACTCTTTAATTACAGGGCTTATTTTTTCTTGGTATTCCCATATAACCAAATCTTCAGCACCTAGGGCAACCTTAGAAAAATCGGTTCTTTTTCTACCAAAACGATCGAGAGGTGCTGGCGTTGTGCCTATAAGATAAATTTTTGACACTCCCATCCCTTCAGCGGTTCGAAAAATGGAGCCTGCGTTTTCTACACTTCGAATATTATCTAGGATTAATACACAGTTTTTCATATTGAAACACTACCATAAAACAATGCTAGAATATCTCAATGCTTAACACATTTCCTGACTTACTTACCTTTTCATTATTTGCGCCATTTATTTTAAGAGTTGTACTCGGGGTGATTTTAATCGATCTTGGAATTTTAAAATTTAAAAGCGAAAGATCTAGATGGATGGCTAGTTTTGAAGCGCTTAGACTTCGTCCAGCGGGAAACCTTGTTTCCCTAATGGGATCAATAGAAATCATTGGAGGAATTATGCTTATAGTCGGCATATATACCCAGATAGCTGCGCTTGTTTTCGTAGTTCTCTTTGCTATAGAATTTTATATTGAATGGACTGAAGCCAATGTCTTAAAAAGAGACCTCGTTTTTTATGTTCTGTGTTTTGCGATCTCTTTATCTCTCCTGCTTTCTGGCGCCGGAGCTTTTGCTTTTGATATCCCACTTTAAAAGAGACTTCCACCAAATCTGATGTAAAGTTGATTTGACATTAGAAAAAATTGAATTAAACTTGTTGAATAGTTATATGAATGAAGTTATCGTAAATAAAGTAAATGAGCTTCGAACCAAATTAAATGTAAGGCAGGAGGATTTGGGCCAAGCTGTCGGAGTAACAAGGCAAACAATCATTGCTATAGAAAAAGGCAATTATACCCCTTCTGTACTTTTGGCTATGAAGATTGCTACTTTTTTTAAGAAATCAGTTGAAGAAATTTTCCAAATTAAATATGAAAAATAATATTTTAAAAGATTTTTTTGTTCCCTCTGCATTAGTAGTACTTTTGATACTTTTTCTTAATCCTTTTGATTTCTGGATGCCAAACATTGTTTTAATGATGATGATTTTAGGACTGGTTGTAGTTTTTAGTATTTTTTCTGTTTTTATTTGGAAAGAGAACCCTCAAGACGAAAGAGAAGGTCTTCATAAAATGATGGCGGACCGCACTGCTTTTCTGGTTGGCGCCGGAGTGCTTGTAATCGGTATTATCGTGCAAAGTTTGAAACACTCTCTAGATACATGGTTAGTTTTCACCCTTGCTGGAATGATTTTAGCTAAAACGATCAGCCTTATCTATAGCCAGATGAAAAACTAACTATATGAAAGTACCAGATTCTTTACGAAAATGGTTTTTTGTCCATTTTTTGCTCGATTATGCTGTCGCCTTACCTTTATTTATCTTTCCAAGATTAATCCTTGAATTTATTGGGGCTTCAACGATCGATCCCTTGGCTACTCGTCTGGTAGCAGCTGCACTCTTTGCAATAGGCGGTATCTCTCTTGTCTCAAGAAATGCTAGTTTGGAAGTTTATAAAAATCTCTTGGTTTTAAAAATAATTTGGTCAGCTTTTGCAATTTTGGGAATACTCATCACAATATTTACAACAGGCTCAAATCTTTTAAGTTGGTTAACACTAGTAATTTTTGCTATTTTTTCTTCTATTTGGATTTATTATTACAAGACAGTCTCTCGTTAAAATTAAGCGATAACACATAGTAAGAAGCGTATTTTTCTAGTTTTCCACAGATATATGTAAAGTTAACTTGACATTAGCTTTTATTCAAATTATCTTTAATAGGATAGGGGTAAGTAAATACGAGCTAATAAATATAAATTATGAAAACTATAGAAAAAAGTAAGGGCATGGCGACACCGGTTATTATAGGAGTACTTGCCCTAGTAATACTTGCTGGTGGTGCAGCATATTTTAAAACTTCAAATCAGAGTGAATCAATGTTGGCAGGCCAAAAAGCATCTGAGGATATTTCTATAAATGGCGGCGCAGTGACTGAGACTGGCGACAGTGCGGTTGTGTCAGATGAAGTAATGATGAAAAAAGATGCAATGGTAGATGGCCAAATGGTCAAATATGAAGGAAAGGTCCTTGCGGGAAACTCTTCTCCACTTTTAGAATTCAATAAAGCTGATTACGACACGGCAATAAAATCAAACAAACTCGTCGTTTTATATTTTTACGCCAACTGGTGCCCAACATGTAAAGTAGAGTTTCCTAAGGCAGAAGCCGCCTTTGATACTCTCACCGGTGAACAAGTTGTCGGATTCCGAGTCAACTACAAAGATAATGAGACGAGTTCAGATGAAGTTAATCTTGCAAGAGAATTTGGAGTTCCCTATCAGCATACCAAGGTTTTTATAAAAGGAGGCAAGCAGGTTTTGAAATCACCTGAAAGTTGGGACACTGCAAGGTATATCAGTGAGATCAATAAAGCTCTATTAAATTAACATGACTGAAAGCCTCATCATCGGAGCATTTATTGGTGGACTTGTATCGTTTCTGGCTCCTTGTGTGTTACCTATTATCCCTGGCTTCCTTGCGTATTTAGCAGGTGGAAGCACCATAGATACAGGTCCAAAAAGAAGAGAGATATTTATAAATAGCGTTTTCTTTGTGCTGGGTTTTGGAATCGTATTTTCTCTTCTAGGCGTCTTACTAAATACCCTACTCTCAAATATTGCCTACGACGTTCAGATTTGGTTGTCTCGTATCGGAGGGATAATGATTATTTTCTTTGGGCTCTACCTAGTGCGGCTCATTAAAATTCCTTTTTTAGAGAAGGAATATAAATTTGGAGTAAAAAGAAAATTTAAGTCTAGATATCTCACATCATTTATGTTTGGTCTTGCATTTGCTGTCGGCTGGACTCCGTGCGTCGGCCCTGCTTTAGGAGTGATCTTGGGAATCGCTGCAACAGAACCTGGTTCTGCATTTTTACTTCTATTGACCTATGCACTTGGTCTCGGAATTCCCTTTCTTATTGTTGGGGCCTTCACAGGGCAAGCAACCGAGTTTATAAATCGCCACGCTAAGGGGTTGAATTATCTAAATATAGTTTTCGGGGTGATTCTCTTGATACTAGGAGTTCTTATCTTTACTCAAAAGTTAGCGGTAATTGCAAACTTTGGTTTTCTTAATTCAATACTTTTACGCTAATGTTAAACCAAAAAAATTATATACTTGCCGCAGTAGTTTTGGTTATAGCCGGCTCAATTTACTTTATTAACTCAAAAAGTGTTAACAAATCTAATTCGGGTGATGTGGTGACTGTTACCCCTAGAGTTTCCACAGATAATCCTGACCTTTTTGCCACAACAACTTCTTCTACAACGGATGGGGTCTTAAATAAAACTCAAACCCAAACAACTATGAATAGTAAGTATCTTTCTTCAAAAGAAAAATCTAAAAAATATGAATTAGCCAAAGAGATAACTACTCCAAATGGATTTATCAATAGTGACGGTGAGCCAATAACCATAGGTCAGTATGTCGGCAAAAAAGTAGTCTTAATAGATTTTTGGACATATAGCTGTATAAACTGCCAGC
>JALYQT010000026.1 GCA_030855685.1 bacterium
CCGTAAGTCCTCCAATACTAGGACTCATTACAACATCTGCCGCAGCAGTTATTGAGATAGAAACATCGTTTAGTTGCTGATATCCGGCCTGAAGATTGTAAGTTGCGGATGTGGAGCTGCCCGTAGCTATTTCCCCTGCACTATCTTCTAGTAAATATGTGCCTGATTGGCTTTGACCTCCACCGACATTGACGCTATCAAAATCAATACGATATGTACTGCTTTGCATATCGGCTCGTATCACTTGCGTTGTGATTGCAAGGGCTAAGATCATGATAATTAGGTGGTTTAGTCTATTCATTTACTAATTTTTTCGACGAAATTCAAATTTCCTTCCGATAAGCCTGATTAGGAAGATTACTATTGCTAATCCTCCAACAACACTTAGGGCAATCCTCCAAGGTAATACATAGAATGAGAATTCTTTTGTATCTATTATGTCGTCATACCCTCGATTAATTTGAGCAGTAGCTGTATATTTTCCAAACAAGAATTCACGATTCCAGGTTACTTCCCGGAGGCGGAGTGATGCTGGAAGGGCAAACCATGGATCAATCTCAACAAATCCAACTTCCTCTCCATACATGTTAGTAATGGAGACATTTCCGTAGGGATTTAAGTGAACGGAACTTTTGTTCTCATAAAGAATCTCAAAGTTAATTGGGCCCTTTCCGAAAAACTTTTCTTTTCCAACTGTCCCAAAATCCGTTACTCGGCCATCTTTGTTTACATCTCCTGGCACTGTTACAAAGAAAAGTGTTCCTATTCGAGAGATTATCGCTGATCCTCCACCACCTACTTCCATTTCTTCGCTATTAGAAGTTACAGAAACTAAAACGCTTCCAAACAAACCTCCGGGCTCAGCGTCAACTGGAATTGAAACTACTACTGGCACAGTTGCTCGCTCCCCCGCCTTTAGTTCGAAATCGGTTTCAGAAAAACTAATATAGCTTTTCAGAGAATATGGACCGCGCTCGGATCCCAAGAGCACCACTGTCTCTTTAGGGTTTTGAGATCCCGTGAAGTCCTCGACTTCAAGATGGAATTGCTTTGTTTCCCCTAATCTGTTGGAGATTTTTAGAGGAACCACTCTTTGATCGCCAGGCTTAAGATTTAGTTCAATTTTTCCAGGTCCAACTACAAAGTCCCCAAGATTATTGTTAGTGTCTGAAAGTCTCTCTATTTCGTAAGCCGAAAGAGGTGAAAACAGTAGAGTGAACACAAATAGTACTATTCCTAATAGTGTAACTATTTTATTGCTGATAATAGATTTCATCCTTTTTAGTTAGCGGTTGCGGTAAGGGTGGTTGTAGCTGTGTATGTATCTTCAACAACAGAGCCCGCGTTAATTTTCAACTGAAAGAAGATGGTTGTTGTCGCACCAGATGCTGGGGTTGCTGTAGCTCGAACGTTAGTTGTAGTAGCTGTTGTGGAGAGTCCATACCAGCAAGATGTTGAGCCAGTAGTGTCAGCTGCACCTGTGTTGCATGCAGAACCGTTGTCGAGAAACTTCTGAGCAAGATCTGCTGTTGTTGAAGCAGATATTGTGTATCCCATTTCTGCTCCAGTAGGAACGGAATATGCAAAGTCAGGGATGCTTGCACTTGCCGAGGTGTAATCTGGAATATTTCCACCTTGAGTATTTCCTTGCATTGCAGGAGATGAGCTTGCTTTGATTGTCATGGTATAACCAGACGAATCGTTTGTTGTCACCACTACTTGGGTTTGCCCGAGTGATGTTCCTCCAGTAAGACCGGGTATTGATGGAAGTGTGACATCTGCCGCTGGAGTGAGAAATGAAATCTCTCCAGTGACGGATTGTGTAACTGTAAACTGATCCTCTACAGCATTTGCTAGTTGAGGTTCAAGTACCGGTATAAGCACCGCGAGAAAAAGTGAGGCGATCACTGTGAGCGCTAGAATTTCTCGAGTTACTCTAATAATATTTTTAATCATAATCCTTATAAACCTAATGTTTTGTTAATTTTAATAATTGTTAGCTGATAATTTTCCAAGATTTCTCTTGGGTGCCGATGCTTTTTATTAAAAACGCCCGCAGCCAAGAAAAATCAAATTTATTCTCAAGGCGAATCAAGTGGCACAAGCACATAGGTGTATGGGTCACCCTCAATATTTTTAAATATTGGTGTTATAACTCCACTACCACCCTCTGCGTCTTCTACAACCGTAACTTCATCAGAGAATGAATTTTTTATTGACGCCACTGTTGCATCGTGATCATCTGGATCAGAAACAATTACCAAACCTTGTTTCTTTGTTGAGTCGGGCTGTTGTTTTACTTGCGGAACAAAGCCGAGTGACCTCAAATATCCGACAGCCCATCTATTTATTTTCCGTCTCAATTCATCTGTAAAATAATTAAACACCGTTGCTATGTTTGCATAGGCAGCCGAAAGATTGCTTTTATCAGGGCTTGAAACCAATTCTTTATTTAGAGACTCTACACTGGATGCATTAGTATCTACGCGAGAAATATTTTCAATTTTTGAAACAGCATTAATAACTCCATTTTCCAGTGAAAGGTTTGTCACGGGATTATTAGATACAAACATTAAATTCATAAATATAAAGAAAGCCACTAAGCTAGATCCTCCAATTAAAATTGGGTCCAATTCAAATCTCCTTTTGAAAAAAGTTTTAGCTTCAGTTTTAGTGCTATTTTTATTTAACTCGGGCAGCCACTGATTTTTATTAGCTAGGACTGAAGGTAGTATGTTTTCATCTTGCAAATATTTGATCCCATTTAAATTAGATGGGTAAGTACCAGGATCAGCCTCTGGTGCACTTTCCTGTTCGTGTAGGGAGACTAAGATTGGTTCGGTCAATTGCTCTTCCGGCTTAAAGGTTGCCTCTGCCTCCCGATCCATTTTTTCCAAATAATCATCTTCGGGACAATCTTCATTCGCTTCATCAACCATGATTGCGTTTCCGTTTGATTTTTCTGAAGCTTGAGTTTGTCTCTCCTGTCTAATCTTCTCAGCCGTTCGTCGCACTCGATGTGTTTTACTTTTTTTATGGTTTTTTATTGATTCCCATTCGACATACCAAGTACGACCAATCATCCGAGCATCAATCTTTCCAGCCCTACATAGCTGTCCTAAATAATCGGCAGTGTAACCAAGCTTCTTAGAAGCTCGCCCAACCGAGATATAAGTTTTCCCGTCAAATAAAAGATCGTTATTCATTGCTGTATTTAAGGACTTTCTCTTTTACAAAAACAACCTCGAATCCAAAATATTTTTTTAAAAACTTATTGAATAAAGATGCAGCAGGTTCGAAAGAAATATTCTCATAAGAAAAACTCAAGAAAATAAATGGCAAGGTTGTTAATTTAAAATTCTGAAAGTAATTTTTATTAAAATTTAGGAACTTTATACTTAAGTTCGAAAAATTAATAGAGTTCAAATATTTTTTTTGGAAATTCTGATCGTGAGTAGGAAAATTTTCAGAGGAAAATTTAGGAAATAAATTATTATTTATTTTGTCTCGTCTATCCGAGATTTGTAAGTTTAAATTTTCCAAAAGAACGTAATTCATTAACGTATATTATAAATCTCGGCAGCTTAAATACATATAAGGCAATGAGCGCTCTTATGGGGATAAGAAATTAATTTTTTTTAAGATTTTAAGATAAAAAAATTATCTTACTTTCATCTCTGTAATAAAGATTTTGAAAAAGGGTTTAATCATGCTGATACCCCATTTAACTAGCAAAAACTTTAACTTTGATTATGGTAATTTATTGAAAAGCTCATAAACATAAAATTTTTTAAAATTGTTTAAATAAACTAATTCAGAAGTTATACACATATAAACATTGATAATGATTATGAAAATAGATATTATTCTTTTATAAGGATTATCAAGGTTTATATAACTTATTAAGCTCAATGTCAGAAATATATTTTTCAATAAAGGAGGCTGCAGGCATCCTAGGTGTTACCCCTCTCACTCTCCGCAACTGGGATAAGTCAGGAAAATTTAAGGCCAGTCGACATCCAATGAACAATTATAGAGTTTACAAGTTGTCAGCTTTGGAAAAAGTAATCGAAGATATAGAAGGAGGTGTTAATAAGAGTAATGCTCAGAAAAGCATTAAAAAACTTATTATCAAGCATGTCAACGATTAAAAAACCCCTATTGGGGGTTTTTTAATCGTTCCTATTTTTATAGTTATTTCAGAAGTTCCTCTAATGCTTCTTTAAGCAGTTGCGGATTAGCACTACCATTTGATACTTTCATTCCCTGGCCTATTAAAAACTGAATCGATCCCTTATTTCCTAGCTTATATTCTTCCGCAACTTTCTGATTATCCTCAACAACTTTTGTAGCTATTTTTATTATTTCCTCTTTAGTATTTTTTTGGAATAGATTTAAATTTTCTGCGATGTTCTTTGGATCCCCTCCTTGGTTCACTAGAATTTTTAAAATATCTTTGGTTGCGCGTGATGATAATTCCCCACTCACTGTAAATTTAATTAATTCTCTAAGCTTTATTGGTGTAAGTTTTGTATCAAAAGGATTGCCAGATTTTTCAGGTAATAAGTTTGGTAGGTCTGTAGATATATAATTTGAAATTAATTGAGCAAGTCCGACTTTAGAATCTTTTGCGGCTTCTTCAAAAAACATCCCCCACTCACTATTTCGGACATATATTTCTATATCTTCATCTTTAATATTATATTCTGATTTTAATCTTTTGCGCTTTTCACTAGGTAACTCTGGCAGGGTCTCCTTAAGCTCGTTCGAAGTAAATTCTTTTATTTCTGAAATATACATTTTGGGTAAATCCGGATCTGGAAAATATCTATAGTCATGAGAATTTTCCTTTGCTCTTTGTGAAAATGTCTCTTCTATATTTTCATTCCATCCTCTTGTTTCTTGAACTACAGCATCCCCTTTTTCAAGCATTTCCACTTGTCGTTTAAATTCAAACCTTATTGCTTTCTCAACTGCCTTAAAAGAGTTTAGATTTTTAACTTCTACCTTCGTTCCCATTGGCATACCTGCAACATCATCCAATTTACTAACAGAAATATTTGCCTCAACTCTCATTTCTCCTTTTTCCATATTCGCCTCACTAGCCCCCAAATACCACAACGTCAACTGCAACTCTCGAGCAAAGTCTGCTGCTTCTTCTGCCCTATGAATAACGGGCTCCGTAACTAGCTCCATTAGAGGGACTCCTGCTCTGTTGTAATCGATTAAACTTATTTTTTTGGAAGAGTTTTCATTCGATGGTGTTACACCTTCAGATGTATGGCTTGATTTTGCTGTATCTTCTTCAAGGTGCACCCTAGTTAGTCTAACTCCTTTCAAAATGCCGCCGGTAACAAGGGGATATTTGTATTGTGAGATTTGATATCCCTTTGGGATGTCAGGGTAAAAATAATTCTTACGGTCAAACTCAGTGAAATTTGCAAGCTCGCCTGAAACTGCGACCCCAAAGCGCAAAACCTGCTTTATAGCTTCTTTGTTTATTACAGGAAGAGTTCCTGGGTAACCCAAGCAAACTGGGCAAATATTTATATTGGGCTCCTTTTCATCAGGGTTATTTAAACAGCCACAAAACATCTTGGTTTTGGTGGATAATTCGGCGTGGACCTCAAGGCCTATGGTCAGTTTATAATCCTCCATATATCTCTACATCCTACCTTTTTAGCGTAATTTTCTCCATTTATATTGTTAAAATTTTATTATTATTTTAATTCCTTTGTTAAATGATCGGTGAGTGTCTTCATTTGTTCATCATTTAAAACAGATATAGGGAGAACTGGGATTTTCAAATTTTTGAAAAGTTTTATTTTTTTCTTTAATTCTTCTTCGGTAACTAGATCACTTTTTGTAAGCAAAATTATTTCTGGTTTTTTTAAAATGTCCGTGTTATATATCTCAAGCTCCTTACGAACTATTTTGTATGTTTCTAATGGATCCTCATCCTCGGCTGATATCAAATGTAGTAATGCCTTTGTTCTTTCGATATGGCGTAAAAATTTATGACCCAATCCTTTTCCGGTTGAAGCTCCTTCAATAAGACCCGGAATATCGGCGATAATGAGTCCGTATAAGTCACCCAAATGAGGCTCTAGGGTGGTAAATGGAAAACCTCCGACCTTTGATTTTGCACTTGTTAGCGAATTCAAGAGACTTGATTTACCAGCATTTGGTAATCCTATTAAGCCAAGATCCACCACAAGCAATAACTCAATATGAAAATCTGCTTCCTCTCCTTCTACACCTGGTGTATTTTCCTTTGGACTAACGTTGGTTGAGGATTTAAAATGCTCATTCCCTAACCCCCCTCGTCCACCTTTTAATAATAAAATTTTCTCTCCATCAACCAAGAGATCGAAGGTGTGCCGGGTTGTTAGATTAGTTATGCGTGATCCAATTGGAAATTTTATTAAAACATCTGCACCTTCTTCTCCCTTCTTGGTATTTTTCATACCATCAACTCCCCTCCCTGCGGAAAACTCTTTAACCTGTCTATAACTATTTAAAACTCCGATATCACGGACAGCAACGGCGTATACATCGCCTCCCTTACCACCATTGCCCCCAGAGGGTCCTCCCCGGTCCTTTCCTTTCTCATGTAGCCATCTTTCTACCCCGTCACCTCCTCGCCCTGATTTAAGATGCAGTGTAAGTTCGTCTACAAACATATTAGTTTACTAAAGCAAGTTTAGCTAAGGACTCTGCGCCGTCAAAAGTTGAGGCAACTGCGAAAAATCTTTTATTATGACAAAATACTGCATCTTTTACTCCTGATACTTCTTTGAGTTCATCTTCTGTTTTGCCAGCCCAACCTTCAGGAAATAACTGTCTATTCATAAAACTATTTTTTGATATAGGTACCGATTGTGCCGCCCACTTTTCATCGTGCCTTTTATAAATTACAAAAAGTGGCTCTGGTTTAGATATTAATGTATCTTTCCATGGAACCATTTTTGAAAGTGAGATAATTCTCTTATCATTCGCAGACCTGTAAGCCTTCTCTACTTCTTCGCGGGCTGAAATCGCCATGTTAGCTCTTTCGATTTCTCTTACAATCAATGCTTCGGCCATTTTTACGACAAACATAAAAGCTCCATCCATTTCTTTATCCGAACATTCACCCATGGGGGTAAGAGCATCTATAATATCCTTGAGGTCGTATCTTTTTATACCGGCTACTAGCGGTGCATCAATGTCGACTCCATTATCGAGTGCATCTATCGGAGTCACAAGTTTGTCGTCAATCATTTTAGACGATTCAAAACCACAAACACGCTCCCCAAATTCTTTCCAAACCAAACCAAATGATGCATACGGAAGCCCGTTAGGACGAGTTACATTAAAATCTCCTTGATGATGGTCGAATCTGCAGCGACTTGGATCATATATAGCCCCAACATCTACAATAAAATCCGCATTCTTTAATTCGTTTTCTTCTCTTGATCTAATGACTTTTGAGCCAGGGAATAAAAGCATCAGAGTAGCTACCGCAAATACATCGTCAGCATGAAAATTGCCATTGTGGGTACCTATAACTCTTGGTGTACTAGAATAAGGACTCATAATTTTTATTTTAAAATATTTGAAAGTTTAATTTTCCTTACCGAATCGAGCAATTAATGAGAGCGTAATTATATAAAGAGCAATCGTTAGACTCATAAGAGGTATAATAATGTAGCCGAATTCAAATACATAAAGCTTTGCGCAAGCAGATCCTTCTGCTGTACACGGCAGTATGGAGCTGCCTCCGAGATTTATATATGAATGATATAGAGCAATAATTCCACCCACCAAAGAAAGCGGTATAGCGTATTTGTATACTCCCCTATCTTTTTTTATTAAAGCCACAAGAAAAAGAAGTGGGAGTGGATAAATAAACACCCGCTGCCACCAGCAAAGGACGCAAGGATCAAAACCGACGATGTTTGAAAATGAAAGACTGCCAATTATCGCCAAAAGGGATACCAAAAAACCCAACAGAAGATAATTTTTAGATAAAAAAACTACTATCCCCCTTCCCCAAGAATTTCTAAATATATATGAGAGTATTATTCCCACCAAAAGAATATGTGAGAATAGAGTCAGATATGAAAACAAGGGTGTGATGAGTGGGCTAAGCTGCATTTTGTGGTATTTGACATGATGTTAATTCACTTAGTCTCTCAAGGGTTACTACTCCCCCTTCTTTTGTTCCATCTGCAAATACCCAACTTGGATAACCACTTATACCCTTGTCTGTACATTCTTTAGTTTGAGTTTTCCCATCTGGATTAGAACACTCGACATATGGTAAGAGTTTTGCAGACCTTCCGAAAAGCGCTTTTTGATTCTGGCAATGCGGACACCAGAAAGCTCCATAAAATAGAGCACCTTTATCTTTAATACATGTTGCGAAGCCGTCGAGTTCCCCTGCCTTGCCTGGTGTTTTTATAAGCCATCCAACTAAAATAACTAATATTACGAGCCCCGCTGCATAAAGCCATTTGGTGTTCTTCATAATTCAATTATAAGTTAAATAATGGTAAAAAAATAGTCTGACCAAAAAAATAGAAAATAAATAATAGCAAAAGTATTCTTAGAAAGATTCCCACGAAAGTTACAGCAATGTAATAAACTGGATTCATTCTTATAATTCCGGATACGATATTACCTATAGTAGTAGGGACTAATGGAAGCATGCGTGATATAAAAAGAATTAAAACATCAAATTTTCTCCTTGATAACCTTTGTTCAAATCGCTCAATATCATTCCAAGAAATACGCAAATATTTATTCAACTTTTCGATTGCCGGCTTCCCCCCGAAGTACGCAATAAAATATATAACTGTTGCCCCAATTGTTGAGCCAAGAGTGAGTGGTAGTACAACGTAAAAAATAACTTTATAAAAAAGGTGCCACGAAAAAGAAGCTTTAATGAAAAAAGCGGCGCCTATAATAAGGAGTGGTGAAGGTAGTGGGGCTATCACCTCACCGATAAAAGCGGCAAAAGAGAGCGCAGAGGCAGATATAAGATTAGGTTCACTTGTTACTAATGAAGCTATATATTCGAGCATTTAAATTAGACCTTATGATGAGGCGCTCCTATTAACCCGCACTGTTTATATTTATAAACATTGCCCGTGTTTGGGTTTATAGCTCCACATGGACATGGGTCATTTCTACCTACATCTAAATCATTATTTTTAGAACTTCGCACTGTATCTGATACTTTTTCTGCATCTTTTTCAATCAATGAACTAGCTATTACCTTAAATGCTTCCGGGTCTAGAGCTAATAGAAAATCTGCCACTTGTCGCCTAATAGAACTTTCCATTTCTTTAAAATATTTCAACCCCTCTTTTTTATACTCTACGAGCGGATCTCTTTGTCCGTATGCTCTGAGGTTCACACTAGAACGCAAGTAATCCATCATCTCTAAGTGGTCTACCCAAAACATATCTATGGACTGTAATATTAACTTTCTCAAGGATTCTAACAATTCAGGTTTTTCTAAATGATTTCTTTTTTCAGTCAGCTTTTTTTGATCTTCGTCCTCTAAATCTAAAACAACTTCATTTAAATAGTCGTCCACCTCTTCTTTTCCCTTGGTTAAAATACCGTGTCTCCGCTTGTATATAATATTTCTTTGATAATTTAAAACGTCATCGTATTCAAGAACGTGTTTTCTGGCATCAAAGTTAAACCCCTCTATTTTTTCCTGAGCTTTTTCAAGCGAACTCGTAATAATTCGATTCTCAATTGCCTCATCTTCTGGGATATTAAATCTTCCCATCATTTTTTTAATAGTATCGGTTGCAAAAATACGCATCAGACTATCTTCGAGGGAGACAAAAAATTGAGTTTCTCCTGGATCACCCTGTCTACCTGACCTACCCCTAAGCTGATTGTCTATCCTTCTTGCGTCATGTCTTTCGGTTCCCAAAACGAAAAGTCCCCCATTTCCTCTTACCTGATTATAGGCTTCTTCTGTCCCCGGATTACCTCCAAGTTTAATATCGACTCCTCGACCCGCCATGTTTGTTGCAATAGTTACCGCTATAAGCTTCCCCGCCTGCGCAATAATTTCTCCTTCTCTTTCATGGTTTTTAGCATTTAAAATCTCGTGATTAATTCCTTCATTCTTAAGATAGGCTGAGAGTAGCTCATTGTCTTCTATGGAAACTGTACCGATAAGTACGGGTTGGCCCTTAAGGGTTAACTCTTTTACTTTTTTTGCTACTGCTTTCATTTTGCCAGCTTGAGTTTGAAAAATGAGATCATTATGATCAACTCTTTGGACACCTTTGTTGGTTGGAATAATATATGTTTCTAATCCATATACTTTATAAAACTCTTCTTTAGAAGTGGCAGCTGTACCTGTCATTCCAGAAAGCTTTTTATACATTCTAAAATAATTTTGGAATGTAATAGATGCAAAGGTTCTGGATTCTTCCTTTATCTTTACTCCCTCTTTAGACTCTATTGCTTGATGCAAGCCCTCTGACCATCGTCTTCCAGGCTGAATACGGCCTGTAAAGGTGTCTACTATAAGTATTTCATCTTCCTTAACCACATAGTCGACGTCTTTTTTGTACAAAGCCTTAGCGCGAATTGATGTTTCTAAATGATGAACATATTTAACACCTCCCTCGGTATAGATGTTCTCTATTCCCAAAAGATTTTCAGCTTTTGTAATGCCCTCTTGGGTTAAAGTAATGGCTCTAAGTTTTTCATCAACCGTATAGTCGATTTCTTGATCTAGTTTTGTGGCGATATTAGAAAACTTTTCGTATAGCTCGCCTGCCGCACCCGTATTAGCGGATATTATAAGTGGCGTTCTTGCTTCATCAATCAAAATTGAATCTATCTCGTCGACTACAGCATAGTTAAATTCTCTCTGAGCAAGATCTTCTTTTTTGTATATTAAGTTATCGCGCAAGTAATCAAAGCCAAACTCATTGTTTGTTCCATAGGTAATGTCTGCACTATATGCTTCTTGTTTGGTTGATGGTCTCAAAAACTCATGGACAACATGAAATGACCCTAACTGATCACGCTCTTTATCTGCATTACTATCATTGTTCGTCGTTTGGTTTTCACCGCTAGTTTGATTTACATGTTTTGGATCGTATAGAAAAGATTCTGCGTGATTTAATATTCCAACAGTTAATCCTAGTGCAGAATAAATTTGCCCCATCCATACTGCGTCACGTCTTGAAAGATAATCGTTGACGGTAACCACATGAACTCCTTTTTTAGTTAATGCATTCAAATAAACAGGGAGAGTTGCAACTAAAGTTTTTCCTTCTCCAGTTCGCATTTCAGCAATTCCTCCTTTGTGAAGTGCTATTCCTCCTAAAAGCTGAACATCAAAGTGTCTTTGTCCGAGTGTTTTCTTAGATGCCTCACGGACCAAAGCAAATGCCTCCGGCAATATTTCATCCAGGCTTTCTCCTTTTTCTATTCTTTGTTTAAATTCCTCTGTTTTATTTTGAATTTCAGATATAGAAAGAGCCTCGAAAGCTTGTTCGAGATCATTTATTTTACTTACGAGTGGCTGCCAAGTTTTAACAGTTTTTTCCTCGTGGCTACCTAGTAGATTCTTTAAAAACGCCATATAGAGCTGTATTTTACCACTATTTTAATGATTTGCATATACATTTATGATGCCTAGCATTTATTCCATCTCTTCATTTCCAAAAGAAAATAATTTTGTGCCTTGCGGGGGACGTCGGTCCGAGCAGAGAAATTTCGAGCCAGAAATTATCGTGCAAAAAAATTGTTTTTTTAAGATAAGATAATAGAATAATAGAAAAAGCACTACCTTGCGGGGAGTGCTTTTTCTTGCTAGCTAGGAAGACTATGCTCGCTTCTTTTTTGAAGCTGCTTTTCGCTTTGGAGCTGCTTTCTTCTTTGCTGCTGCTTTTCTTTT
>JALYQT010000030.1 GCA_030855685.1 bacterium
TCTTTCTTAGGGTTATTCTCAGTACGCCCTAGTTAAAAAACTAGGTGGGTGACCGCAGTTGAATACCTAAGTATTCAACGATTTAAGTCTCCCTGAAAAATATTTGCTAGATAATACCTCAAATAACCCTGATACAATTATAACTCTTCTTTGTTTGCGTGCCATAAAAAAATATGGGTATAAAGAATAGTTCTCATAATATAGCTCAGCAACCTAATAACTCGACATCGAAATTTTTTATCGTCAATAGGAATTAAATTTAATTTTAAATACCAGCTGGAGTTTTTCGGATGATATTAATATTTTAACGAGGATATGTATTTACAAAACTTTGCTTAGGACTAAGCAATTAAATATTAAGAGCGAGTGAAAGTTTTTTGTGCCTTTCGGAGTGCTTGGCGTGAGAAGAGAAATTTTCACCAGAAAATTATCGTGCTAATAAAAACTTTTGCGAACGTACCCCTATTCAAGAATCCCATCAATATCAATATCGTATAAAATTTCTTCTTGAATGTGCCTGTAACTAATTATTTCTTCAGGTTTAAACCAAATTTTAATTTCTCTTTCTGCTTCTTCTGGCTTGTCTGAACAATGAACTAGATTTCTAACTGCACGACCATCGGTATTTGAGATTTCGTAAGAGTCTATAGTGAAATCTCCACGAATTGTTCCTACATCTGAAGTTGTGGGTTCAGTTCCTCCAACAAGTTTTTTGACTATGGCAACGGACTGATTACCTTCTACAATCATGCCAACGATTGGACCCAATCTGAAATATTTATAAAGAGCGTTCAAAACATCCCTGCCGTATTCTAATGCTTCCTTTGCAGGCTTCTTGCCATCTTTTAATATATTTGCGATTGTACGCTCCCCCACACTAATACACCAAGCATCATCTTTTGAATAATGATCTTCTATTTTGGATTGCTCGGGTACAAACATTTTCATAGCAACAATTTTTAAGCCAGTTTGTTCTATTCTTTTTATAATCTCTCCTACAAGTGATCTTTGAACCCCATCATGTTTTACAGCTACAAATGTTCTTTGTTTTTTTGGATGCATATTAAATTTATTTTAGTTTGAAGAGTATAACAAAAAGCCGCTAACCTGTCAGTACAATATATCCGTCTGAAGTTATTGCTACAGTGTGCTCAAAATGGGCACTTCTTGATCCGTCTTTAGTTACTATCGTATAGCCATCTCGGGAAAGCTTTATAGCCCCTTTGCCCGTATTTACCATCGGCTCAATAGCAATAACCATACCGGGCATTAAACTATCGCCTTCACCCTTAATACCGAAATTTGGGACAAATGGATCTTCATGAACATCAAATCCTACACCGTGACCTGCCAGGTCCTCTGCCAGGGAAAATGGGCTTCTAGCCACCACATTACTAATCGCAGCCCCAATGTCCCCGATTTTATTGTTATTTATTGCAGCATCTATGCCAGCTTGAAGCGCATTTTTGGTAACTGCTAACAGCTCCCGTGCCTCATCATCCACCTTACCAACTCCAAGACTAATAGCTGCATCCGTAATAAGTCCCTGATGAACTAAGCCGAGGTCTATAGCTACAATATCTCCATCATTTAATATTCGATCACCTTCGTTTGGAATACCATGAACAATTTCACTATTTATCGAAACGCAAAGTGATGCAGGGTAAGGTCTCTTGGCTCCTCTTGGTGTATAGCCTAGAAAAGCTGGTTTATCTCCGCCCTCTCTTATAAGTCTGAGTGCCTCTTCTTCTAAAATTAGTGTTGAGACTCCGGGTTGAACTAATTCGGCAATGATACGTAAAATTTCAGCATGTCTTTTACCGCCTTCTTTTAGAATCTCTATTTCTTCAACAGATTTGAGTCTTATCATTAATATTTGGAAATTATATCTTGATGAACTTTTTCGATAGATTGCTCGCCGTTAATGTCTAGAAATTTATATTTTGGTTTAGCGCGGAAGAAATCTATCGCAGGTATGACGTCCTTATCAAACCAATCTAGTCGTTTATTTATTTTTGCCAAAGTTTTATCATCCGACCTGCCACGCGCTAACAGTTTTTCTTCAGACCACTCTCGAGAAACGTTTATATAAACAACTCTAGGCTCCTCTCTTTTGAAAAAATCTAGGGCCGATGTAATGAGCATTGATTCTGGCAATGATCTTGGTGCTCCATCAAACATCAGGTGCATATCCTCGCGTAGATCGTTTATAAGTTCCTGACCCCACAAACAACACGCTAAAAAGTCGGGCTGCCTCTCGTCCATTTCATAAATATTTAAGGCTTGCTTGGCTGAATAATTTTCTCCTCTGATAAACTGGCGAAAATTATTGCCCGACTCGACATACAGAATATTGTTTTTATCTTGGTCTCTTCCGAGAATCCAATTTCGAAGTAAATCTCCCTGAGTACCCTTCCCGCAACCCGACCTTCCTATCAATATAACTGTTTGTAACATTTTACTATTATATCAGTTCATTCGCATATTATATTTAAAGCACCTAGAATTTTCTGCTGAAAATTCTAGGTGCTTTCCAAAAGAGCTATCCGAGCGACTAATATTCACGAGCTGAAACCTGAGCATCTATCTTTTTTATAAGATCGATAACGACTGAAACCACAATAAGAAGAGCTGTACCACCTATTGCTAGAGATTGTATACCTGTTGCACCCTGAAGTATCAAAGGTAACACTGCTATGAAGCCAAGGAACAAAGCACCGACAAGTGTAAGGCGTGTGAGAATTCTTGAGATATGGTTTGCTGTCGGCTCACCTGGTCTTACTCCAGGAATAAATGCTCCGGACTTCTGAAGATTTGTAGATATTGCATCTGGATCAAAAGTTACGGCAGTATAAAAATACGTGAACAAAACTACTAGAATAAAGTATGCCGCCCCATAGAACCATTGGTTAGTAAGAACTGCCAAAAATGAACTGGCTGCACTCGCCACCCCTCCGATGGTTGAAGTGGAAAGGAATTGTAAAATCATTTGAGGAAACAAAAGAATGGATAGCGCAAAAATAATCGGAATAACTCCCGCTTGATTTAGACGTAGTGGTAGGTAGGTTGAAACCCCACCGGTTGTTCTTCCGCCTCTCACCTGCTTTGCATATGTTATAGGAATAGGCCTCTCTGCTTCTGTGACGTAAACCACTCCAAATATTACTGCTAGTACCACAGCCACCGATGCAATGTAGATAGGCAGTAGTGAAGGTTCAAAGGTAAATGCAAGTTGCCCCAATGTAGCAGGAAGTGCGGTAACGATACCGGCAAAAATAATGAGAGAGATACCGTTACCTATACCAAACTCAGTTATAAGCTCACCTAACCACACTAGTAACACTGAGCCAGCCACGATAACAATAAGTATTGTTAGTAGAGCTCCTAATCCAAGTGGAGGTAGTATCCCCTGTCTCTGAAAAAGCACGATAAAGCTATAACCTTGAATTAACGCAAGAGGAACCGTAAGAAGTCTTGAGTACTGAGCAAATCTCTTGCGTCCAATATCTCCTTCTTCTGAATACATGGCCTTAAGTCTAGGAACCATGAGAGTCATAAGCTGCATGATGATTGAAGCAGTAATATACGGACCAACACCAAGCATAACGATAGAAAGCGTTGCTAGTCCTCCTCCTGAAAATATATTCAAAAGGCTTAAGAGTTCATTCGACGCAAACAAACTTTGCAAGCGAGCTGTGTCTATTCCGGGAATTGGAATGACAGCAAGAAGACGAGTTATTACAAGTATACCTAGCGTAAATAATATCCTTCTTTTTAATACTGGGTCTCCGAAAACCAGACGAAGTTTTTGGAAAAAATTATTCATATTTATATAGTAATTTTACCACCTGCTTTTTCAATCTTTTCCTTTGCGGATAAAGACATGGTAACGTTTTCAAAATTTAATTTCTTTGAAAGTTCACCTGTTCCAAGAATCTTAACTTTTGGACTTCCCATTCTCAAAGATCCAATTGCTTTCTTGGCCAAAAGAGTATCAGGACTTACAGTGTCTCCGTCAGAAAATATAGATTCTAGTTGCTTTAGATTTACTGCAACTGGTTTTATTTCGTATGTTTTAAAAGACGACTTCCCTCGTCCGCGAAGTTTTGGAAAACGCTTAATGAAGTCTCTTAGTTCAGGTCTTTTCTTTCTTCCAGCACGAGCATTTTGACCCTTGGTGCCACGTCCACTGGTTTTACCACGTGTTCCTCCTCGACCTACGGCCTTGCTTCTGGTGAGCTTTGTTCTTGGTTTTAAGTTATGAGTTTGCATGTTTTTATCTATCTTTTAGCTTGATCTTTGTTAGTCTGAGTTTATCAAGAGCCATGATCGCTGCATAGGCATTGTTGGTTTTGTTTTTACTTCGACTAAGAAGTTTAGAGTTTATTTCTCGAAGACCTGCAAGCTCAAGAACTGTTCGAACTGAGCTACCTGCAAGAATTCCTTTTCCTGGAGCGGGACGAATAACTACAACTGATGAAGCAAATTTTGCTTCGATCTCATGTGGAATAGACATCCCCTTTGAAGTATTAACTGTGATCATGTTTTTCTTGGCATCGCGAAAAGCTTTATCAATAGCAAGAGGTGTATCCCCTGCCTTACCTTGTCCAACTCCAACCATTCCCTTTCTGTTTCCTGCAACTACACAAACTGAGAATGCAAATCTACGTCCTCCCGAGGTAACTCGAGTTACGCGTCTTAGACTTACGATTTTTTGATCAAACTCTGGCTTTGCGCGAGCTTCTCTCCTTTGTGGTCTTCTTGTATTTCGACCCCTAGCACCAGCTCCCCCACGATTTCTATCATCTCGTGTATCACGTGGTTGTTTTGAATCTACAGGAGTTACTACTTCTGGAGTTACTGTGTCTGTATTTGTTTGTGTTTGTGTGTCTTCCATTTTATTAATTGTTGTGAATTCGTAGAACTAAAAATTAAGTCCTCCTTCGCGCGCGCCTTCTGCGACAGCTTTTACTTTACCTACATACTGATATCCCCCACGATCAAACACGACGTCTTTTATTTTTATTGCTTTAGCTTTTACTGCTATTGCTCGACCGACCTCCATTGCTTTCTCACTAACGGTTCCAGCTTTCAGTTCTCGTGTATTTGCCTGAGCTATCGTCTTGCCGCTATCATCGTCAATTAGCTGCGCATAAATGTTTGTGTTGGATTTGAAAACAGCAAGTCTTGGGCGTAGTGAAGTACCCGAAATCTTCGCCCTAATCTTTCGGTGATTTCTTTCTCGTTTTGGTTGTGATTTTACTCTTTGTGACATGTTTATGCTGATTTTTTACCCTGCTTACGTTTAACTACTTCGTCAAAATATCGCATACCCTTGCCTTTATAAGGTTCAGGTTTCTTTAGGTCGCGAAGCTTTGCTGCAAACTGTCCAACTTGCTCCTTGTTGATACCTGAAATTACAATATTATTTTTCTCTGCAGTTACTTTCAGTCCTGAAGGAATCTGTATATTTACTGGATGAGAAAATCCCAAAGCAAAAACTATTTCCTCACCTTTAACTTCTGACTTGAAGCCTATTCCTTCTAAAATTAATTTCTTTTCAAATGGCTTGTTGACGCCATTTACCATGTTTTTTAAATGTGAAGCATAAGTTCCCCACAGTGCTCTAGATTCCAAAGTTTCTCTTTTTGGAACAAGGGTAATATCTCTGTCATTTACTTTAACTTCTATCATGGGATTGAGTAGTCTTGATAACTCTCCACCAGGACCTTTTACTGTAACCAAATTATCCACGATTGTAATATCGGTTTTTTCAGGAAGCGTGATGATTTGTTTACCTACTCGTGACATATAAATATTTAAATTTCTGAATTACCAAATGGAAAATAGAACCTCACCGCCAACTTTTTCACGTCTAGCGTCTTTACCGCTCATGATTCCCTTTGGAGTCGAGATAATTAGTGACCCGTAACCATTTTTAACTGGTCTGATTTCTGTAGATTTTTTGTATATACGCTTGGAGTTTTTGGAAATACGTTTAACTCCTTTTATTTTAGGAATACGGTTTTCCACCAAAAGAGTTAGAGCGAGTGCTGGGTGGCCTTTTACACTTTTCTTAGCAACACTCTTAATGTAACCCTCTTTAACCAAAACGTTTGCGATGCTTTCTTTTACCTTGGAATATGAAGTTACAACAGAAACTCTACCGGCTCCGCCGGCATTTGTTATCTGTACTATCATGTTTGCTATAGGGTCCATTATTTGTGTGAATATATAAAATTACCAAGAAGATTTTTTAACGCCGGGAATTTGACCCATGTTTGCAAGTTCCCTAAAGCAGATTCTACAAAGGCTAAAATCTCTCATAAAGGCTCTACCTCTACCGCATCTAAAACAACGATTAGTAGCCCGAGTACTGAACTTGGGTTTTTTGAGGGATCTTGCTACTACTGATTTTTTGGCCATATTAAATAAAAAAGCTCTTTGAGCTGGGAATTCAGCTTATCAAGATGATTATACGTTGTCAAACCTGCCTTCTTGCTGGCGGGTAGGGATTTTCTACTTCTTAAACGGAAAGCCTAAATACTCTAAAAATGCCTGGGCTTCTTTTTTACTTTTCGCTGTTGTAACGACAGTTATAGCTAGTCCGAATACATCTTTTAGTTCCTCATCCGCAGTTTCTGGGAAAATGGTGTGTTCCTTGATACCTAGAGTGTAGTTACCCATTTCGTCTGCAGAATCACGAGAAATGCCCCGGAAGTCTTTTGTTCGAGGAAGAGAAATATGTATTAGCTTTTCCAGAAAATCATACATTCTAGGTCCACGAAGGGTTACCTGATAACCCACAACATCTCCCTCGCGGGATTTAAAGTTAGCTATAGAAACCTTTGCTCCTCGTGCTGCTGGCTTTTGGCCTGTGATTTTCTTTAATCTATCCTCAATCACTTTTATTTTGTTCTTGTCTTTTAGAGATCCTACTCCAGTCGAAACAATCACCTTTAAAAGCCTTGGTGCTTGCATTTTATTTTTGTAACCCTCAGTTGCCTTTAGAGTTTCAAAACTTTTATTTATTTTTGTTTTAAGTGTTTCCATGATATTTATAGTGCCCTTTTCTAGCTATTCAAATGCTGCTCCTGATTTCTTTGACACACGAATCATCTTTCCGCCTACCAATTTCATCCCTACTCGTGTTGGCTTATTTGTTTTAGGATCGATTAATGAAACTGAGGAAACTGGTATTGGGTAAGCCTTGTCTACCATTTTACCTTTCTCTCCACTTTTTTTAGCCTTTTGGTGAGTTTTCTTTTGATTTATACCTTCAACTAAAACTTTTGAATCTTTTGGGAAAGCTCGAAGTACCTTAGCCGTTTTGCCTTTATCCTTGCCGCTTCTGATGTAAACTGTGTCGTTTTTTTTAATTTTCATAATAGTGAGCTTGTCGAACTATACGACTTCTGGTGCTAAGGAAATTATCTTCTGAAAACCTTTTTCTCCAATTTCTCGAGGAATGGGTCCGAAAACACGTCCTGCTTGTGGCTCTTTTTTTGCTTTGTCTAATATAACAACTGCATTTTCATCAAAGCGTAAGTAAGATCCATCGGCTCTACGAAATGGGGCTCGTTGACGAACAACCACAGCATATAAAACGTCTTTCTTCTTAACGGCCTTGCGGGGTTCTGCTTTTTGAACAGAAAGCACCACTAGCTCTCCTATAGATGCATATCGCTTCTTCGAACTTCCAAGTACCTTGAAAACTCGCCCTACCTTTGCGCCTGTGTTGTCAGCTATTACTACTATTGATTGAGGCTGAATCATGTTTTATTTTATTAAAAAATGCTTATCTTTAGAAATTGGCTTGGTTTCGATGATTTCTACCTTATCACCGATTTTCTTGGTGTTTCCGGCATCATGAGCCTTAAATTTCTTTCGACGTTTTATAAACTTTCCGTATTTAGGGTGTTTAACATAACGTTCAATAAGCACAACTACAGTGTCTTTCATTTTATCGGAGACAACTACTCCTCGTAAAACTTTTTTATTTTGTGTATCTGTCTTTTCCATAAAATTTATTTTTTGTTTAACTCGGTGAAAATTCTTGCAATGTTTTTTCGAGCCAGCCTCCCATCTTTAACACTCTTTGGTTTGGTTCCGGTAGAAGCAAATTTGTAATCGCGTAAAATAACTCGCGATTCACCCAGTGCTTTCACTAGATCTTGTTTTGATTTACCTATGTAGGATGTTTTTTTCATAATATTATGTATTCAACCGATCGAACTAGTTTCGTGCCACAATTTTAGTTTTCAAAGGAAGCTTTGTGCCTGCTTTACGTAGTGCTTCTCTGGCTACAACTTCGCTCACTCCATCAACTTCAAACAGTATTCTGCCGATACGAACTGGAGCGACATAGCCCTGAAGATCACCTTTTCCTTTTCCAAGCTTAACCTCCGCTGGCTTCGCAGTATAAGGCATGTCGGGAAAAATGCGAATCCATAAGCGCCCAGTCTTTCCAATAGATCGAGATAGAACTTTTCTTGCTGCTTCAATTTGATTTGATTTAATACGTGCTGGTGCCAAAGCCTTAAGTCCAAAAGAACCGAATGCAACAGTAATACCTCTGGTCGCCATGCCAACTTTGAGAGGATTTTTTCGCATTGTATGCCACTTGCGATATTTTACTTTTTTGGGAAATAACATGGTGGTTAATTTTTAGCTTTATCTTTCTCAAAAATTTCTCCTTTATAAATCCAAACTTTAACGCCTAATGTTCCGTAAGGCATGATGGCCTTCGTGGATTCATAGTCGACGTCTGCACGGAAAGTTTGAAGTGGAATACGACCAAGCTTTCTGTCTTCTGTTCTAGACATTGTTGCTCCACCAAGTCGTCCAGCTAGGAAAATGCGCACACCTTGCACATCGCGGTTTGCCATAACTTTTTCTAAAGTTTGCTTCATAACCCGTCTGAAAGGCATTCTTTTTTCCAGTGATTCCACTACCATTTGAGCCACTATAGCTGCATTTGATTCTGGTGATTTGATTTCTTTAATATCTAAGCGAACTTCAACTTTAGGATCTAGGAGTTTATGTTTATTTAAAAGTTTTTTAACATCTTCTCGAAGTTTAGTTGCTCCGTCTCCATTTCGCCCTATGATCATGCCCGGTCGTGATGTAGAGAGGATTACGCGAAGAGCTTTTGCGCTTCTCTCGATTTCAATGTCAGCAATATAAAAACCCTTCAGTTTTTTATCAAGATAATTTCTAACCAAAATATCTCCTTTTAAATATTCAGAATATTTTCCTTTTGGTGAAAACCATCGTGACTTCCAGTCTCGGAGAATGCCTAATCTATGTGAATATGGGTGAACTGTATGTGTCATTTTATTTTTTAGTCTTTTTAGATTCTTCTTTCAACTCATTTAAATTGAGTCGGTTTTTAGATTTTTTAGCCTTAGGAATTTTTTCAGCTAGTGTTAGCGTTACGTGTGAGGTTCTCTTGCGCATAGTAAAGGCACGGCCCCGAGACATTGGAAGTCTTCGGTAAAGAATTTTCCCTCCATCGACCGCGATTTCTTTAACGACTAGGTTTTCAAGCGGTATTGAAAGATTTTTTGCATTTGCGATCGCTGAATTTAATAACTTTTGAATAGGAAGCGAAGCGCGTTTTGGTACAAAAGATAGCATTGCGGCTGCATCTGCTGCAGATTTTCCACGAACAAGATCGGCAACTACACGAACCTTTCTTGGTGACTGCCTATAATCTGATAATGTTGCTTTTGCTTCGTTCATGATAATTTTTATATTGAGTTTACTTGTGGTGAGTTTATCGAATCCATCGAACTATTTTTTAACTGGAGCAGATTTTGCTGCCTTAGATGCTGCAATTTCTGATTCTTTCTTTTTTACTTCAAGATCTTTTTGCATTTTACCTCCATGTTTAACGAATTTTCTAGTCAGAGAAAACTCTCCTAGACGATGACCAACCATGTCTTCAGTAACAAAAACTTCAATATGATCCTTGCCGTTATGGACTCCGAAAGTGAACCCAACCATCTCTGGAGCAATCTGACTTGCTCTAGACCATGTTTTAATAACCCCAGTTGATGTGGGTTTTTTCCCTTCGATTTTTTTCAAAACTCGAGGGTCAACATATGGACCTTTCTTGGATGATCGTGTCATTACAAATAAAGAAGCTCGAATGAGCTGTGACTGATAATAGTATAGAAATCAAGATATATTGTCAAATAAAGATAAAAAGAAAGAGCC
>JALYQT010000017.1 GCA_030855685.1 bacterium
AAGAAATCGCAATGGAAATGAATCTTGATGTTGATAAAATTTATCAGATCGAAAAGATTGATCAGTCTACCGTATCTCTTGAGAGTCCTGTTGGGGACGATGGGGAAGATGGCAAATCAAAACTCGGTGACTTTTTAGCAGATGATAAAATACTTTCTCCAGACCAAGAATCTTCACGAAGAATTATTCAAGATCAAGTTAGAGAAATTCTTGATGATCTTCCTCCTAAGGAGCGCAAAATTCTTGAAATGAGACACGGACTTCTTGATGGATATACGCATACACTTGAAGAAGTGGGAAAAGTTTTCGGAGTAACCAGGGAGCGCATTAGACAGATTGAAGCTAAGGCTCACGAAAAAATAAGACAGCATGAGAATATTAATCGTCTAAGGGGTTATTAATGTCCCGAGCTTGCCGAAAGATATCAACTGCCTAGAGTGTTATAAATAAAGAGCCGCGAATATATTATCGCGGCTCTTCCTCACGAAAGAGAAGTGTCTGGATGATTTCTTTCGAAATCCCTTCCCGCTTCGAAGGCAACTTTCAAAAGTATGATATTGCGAAGGTTCTGCAACCCATCCTCCGTCATGTTTTCCATCTGCTTGGTGTGATCCGGGAATTTCAGTTTTGTAAACTGCCGCATCACTGAAACTTTTGTCGACTGTGCCAATTTCTCTCCTTTGGGTTATTTGTACCTTACTATTATATCATATATAAATAAATTGTCAAATGTTCAGTTTAAGCTTTTTTTAAGCCATAAAACCCGTGTTAAAATATCACCATGAATGAGGATAAGTTCGCTAAACAATATCAAAAGCTTAATGCTGGGCAAAAAGAGGCTGTTGATGCCATAGAAGGTTCTATCATGGTCATTGCAGGCCCAGGAACCGGCAAGACGGAGGTTTTGGCAATGAGGATTGCAAACATTTTAAACAAAACTGACACCCCGGCTGATGGGGTTTTGTGTCTTACTTTTACCAATTCCGGTGTTAAAGCAATGAGGGAAAGATTGACCCAAATTATCGGAGGGACGGGATCAAGAGTTGTCGTCAGCACTTTCCATAGCTTTGCGCTAAATATTCTAGAGGAATTCTATGAAGTTCTAGGAGTAGATGCCCCACCTAAACTTTTAGGAGATCATGACACAGTTATACTAATTGACGAGTTATTAGAGAAAAATACTTGGGAATACTTACGACCTAGATCGGGTGGAGCCAATAATTTTCGAGATTTGAAATCCATCACATCACTTTTAAAGAGAGAAGGAATTTCTTCAGAGAATTTTAGACTTGAAATTGAGTCAGATATAAAAAAAATAACAAAAGACCCAGAGAGTATTTCATCTCGAGGTAAAACTAAGGGAGAATTAAAAAAAGAAACAAAAGAGAAAATAAATAGATTTAGCAGAACTGTAGAAGCGGTGAAGTTTTTTGACCTATTTGAATTAACAAAAAAAGAAAGAGGACTAGCTGACTATGATGATGTTTTAGAATACATGTTGAGATTGATCAAAGAATCGAACGATGTTCGCGATTCTATAAGAGAAAGATATTTATATGTATTAGTTGATGAACATCAAGATTCAAGTGGGGTGCAGAACGAATTCCTACGCGCCGTTTGGCAAGGTACTGAAAAACCAAACATTTTTGTTGTTGGAGATGATAGGCAACTTATCTACGGTTTTGGTGGAGCATCTATATCGCATTTTGAAAGCTTTCAAGAAACATTTGAGGCTAGAATTATCCCTCTTCTTGAAAATTATCGTTCCACTCAATCAATATTAGATACTTCCGCAACTTTGCTTACCAGCTCTATTATCAAAGAAAAACTCAAAAGTAACACTACAGACAATCATCCACTTAAACTTGTGGAAGCTGAGTACCAGAGAGATGAAATTCTCTTGGCGGGCATAGAGATAAAAAAGGGAATTGATAACGGAGAATCACCCGGCAATTTTGCAATTCTCGTACCGAAAAACGCACAGGTTGAGAGTGCGATCTCGATACTCAAGGATTTGGGGCTTCCTGTAGCGGGTGGCGGTAAGCAATCATTTTTTAGTTTAAATGAGACACAGAGCCTTCTGGGGGTATTGAGAGTGATCTCCAGGCCGCAAGACGAGTCGGGGCTAGCTAATATAATCCTTGACCCCTTGTTTAAAATACCGACACTTCTCGGGCACTCATTTATAAGAGACAACAATAGATCTCTCCAAGTTTCAAAGCTGTTAGAAGGAAAAGGTGAGATCCTTAAACTAGGCGAAAAGTTTGAATATTTAATTATAGAAGCTCAGAAAAAAAATCTTTATAGCTTAATTCAGTTAGTTGGCAAAACGTTTTTTTTCGATGAAATCAGAGACCATAAATCATTTATGAAATATATAGAAGTTGTTCGGACACTACTTCACTTGGCCCTTTCACAAATTGAAAAGAATTCCAAAATAACTCTAGTTGAATTTCTAGATTTTATTGATCGAATGGAAAGCTACAAAGAAAATATTCCCTTGGCCATATTTGAAGCGCACGTTGGTGTACGAGTTCTAACACTACACGCTTCAAAGGGATTAGAGTTTGAATATGTATGGATTGCGCACCTAGATGAGGCATCACTTATGAAAGGCAAGAGCATGGGCTTTACCCTTCCAGAAAAACTTAGTGAATTTGCACAGAAAAAAGATGAACTTTCAGCTCGAAGAGAACTATATGTTGCCATTACTCGTGCAAAGAAATTTTGTACTCTCTCTTATGCTAAAAAAAGCCTCTTGGGAAGCGACCTAAGGTTAGCAAAAATAATCGAGGAAATGCCAGAGAGTACCTTTGAGAGAATTAATGCAGCAGAAACCGAGCTATTGATCTTAAAGCACGACCCAAAAGTTTATGTGATCAGTGAGCAAAGAGAAGTAAACACGGGCACAATCGAGGAGATTAAGGAGTTAGTAAGAGTAAATTATTCAAGTCAAAAAGTGGCTGTTACACATTTAAATAATTTTTTTAATTGCCCATGGAGATGGTATTTTAGGAATTTTCTACGAGTACCCGAAGCGGAATCTGAGGCTCTGCAATTTGGAGACTTGGTGCACAGAGTAATTCACACAATGCTTGTGAATAGAGAAATAGAGAGTTTAGATATTAAAACTGAGCTTTTGAAAGAACTAGATAATATGAGAATATTCGACGAACATACAAAAAATAGATTTTTAAAAGATGGAGAACTGGTTTTAGATAGTTTTTACAAAGATTATTTAAAAAATGTTAAAGAAAACATTAGTACCGAAAAATCATATGGCTATAAAGATTCAGACATCCCACATCTAAATATCACCGGTAAAATTGATTTGATCGAATCAGTTTCAGATAATGAAGTAGAGGTCACTGATTTTAAAACAGGTAAGTCTCACGGCTCTAGGGAGATAGAGAAACCAAGTGCAGATGGCCGGATGCATGATCTTTTACGTCAGCTGACTATGTACTCCTACCTTATTGAAAATCAAAAGCAAGAAGTGTTTGTTTCAAATTCCAAGCTTATTTTCTTGGAAGCTAAATCAGAAGATAAAGACAAAGTTTACGAGATGCGAATAAATGACAAACATCAAGAAATGCTCAAGAAAGATCTACTAGACTTCGATGAAGCACTTGAGAGTGGATCTTGGATAGATCGAGAATGTAATTTTAAACCAAACTCTTTTCAAAAAGAATGCGAGTTTTGTAAACTGAAGAATTTAATTTCAGGTTAGTTAGTTCAACAGTGAATCAATCTTTGCTTTAACTGTAGCAAAGGGTTCTGCTCCGTTTATAATTATTTTTTTACCGTTTTTTGCAATAGCTACCGAATAAGGGGTACCCTTTGCTCCAGCTTTAGTTGCCTCAATAACGTCTTCTTCGATTTGTTTTGTATATTTACCACTCGATAAACAATTATTAAATGTTTCTACATTTAAACCAATTGCATTGGCTATTTTTGGTAATTCGCTTGGATCAAGAGAGTTGTTCGCGTTTGTAACCTCAAATATTTTGTTCGCAAAGTTCCAAAATGCAGTGTTTCCACCTTGGTCACTAGCACACTCGCTAGCTTCTGATTCTTTCGCTGCTCTTGAGTGCAACTGTGCAATAGGGAAATGACGGTAGACCCAAGCAACCTGATTGTCATCGTAGACGTCCATAATTTGCCTCATGGTAGTATGGAAAACTTTACAAAACGGACATTCAAAATCGGAGTATTCAACAATTATCACTTGAGCGTTTCTACTTCCAAGAATATGGTCTTTATCACTTACGTCCTCTATTTTACCAGCTTCATTTTCGTTCGTTAACAAAGAATTTCCCTGTCCTGAATTACCCAAGCTTGGACTTGATCCACTAAAATATACAGCAAGAGCTATAAGTGCTCCTGCGGCTACTATTGCAAGTGGTACTAATTGTGGATTTTCTTGCGGGTTTTGATTTTGTTGTATTGGTTCCATGTAATTATTTCTATTCTTAGATTATAACATCT
Source organism: bacterium (assembly GCA_030855685.1). Lineage (GTDB taxonomy): Bacteria > Patescibacteriota > Minisyncoccia > Phycocordibacterales > Zambryskibacteraceae > JAIFWN01. The sequence goes on from JALYQT010000017.1 coordinate 4,489, forward strand.
TTCTATTTTTTAGTAATATAAATACAATGACGGATGAAATTATAGCAATAATAAAGCTACCTAATATATCTAATGAATGATGAACCCCTGTATATATTCTTGAAAATCCCACAAAAAGAGCTATAAATCCTAAGGCTAGGCCAAGTCTTTTATTAAAAATAAAGATTATTGAAGCTATTACTGCAACTAACAATGTATGGTCCGATGGGAAACCATTATTTGGCGCATGTTCTATAAGTGGAGTAAATTTACCCACAACAAACGGGCGGGCATTAAAATAGAAATATGAAGAAGTCTTACCTATTAAAAAAGTTAAAGTTGACGATAACACACCAAAAATGAATCTGCTTTTTTTTAAACTTCGAGGTAAATAAATAAACCATATTAATCCAATTAATATAGAAATCAAAAATAAATATTTTGCTCCGAAAATAAACAGTGCATCCATGTTAGAAAGGTAAAGTAAAAGTCATCTTGTTGTCATTTATATCCTCCCAGTTAGATGTATCTAGAACTATTTCATTCAAATTGCCCCCCTCTTTAAATATTAATTTATTATTTTGTCTTGCAAAATCATAAATATCTTTTGTTATTTTTACATCATCAATACAATAATTTCGAATTCGCTCAATGTCTCCTTGTTTCCACCATTGTATAGAATCAAGTCCATGGCCACTCTTGTTGACTCCAAGGGTGCCTTCCGCTAGCTGATCGAGCTTCATCCGCCTACCATATGTTGCTCTAATCTCTTTTAAAATATCTAAACTTTTAATCTTTGCTAGATCCCCAGGATAATATTTATTTAAAAGAGGTATATCAAAATGTTCTGAATTAAATCCAATTAAAATATCAGTTCGTTCTAAAATCGGCCACAATTGACCTAGTTCTTCTTCAAGATAGCTTGTATATATGTCAGTTTCTGAATCATGAATTGCGACAAGAGCAATATCTAACAGTGATGGATCATTTTTACCAACATCTGCAAACACATTCCTTGTTTCAATATCAAAAACTACTTTTCTCATTAATTATTTAATATATATTCTGAAATCTCATCGATTTTTAATTCTTTTTCTGCTCCAGACGAAAGATTTTTTACACTGTAGATATTATTTTTTAGTTCATTTTCTCCCACAACCATTACGAAAGGAACTTTTAACTTATCTGCAGCTTTAATCTGGTCTCCAATTTTGCGACCTGACCAATCAACAGCAACGTTTACTCCGCTCACTCTTAGATTAATTATAATTTTAACTATTTCATTTAAGTTACCCATATCTATAATTGCTAAATAAAGTTTTGTTGCAGGGGAATATTTAGGAAGTAATCCATGTGTTTCAAGAAAATCTCTCATCGTCACATCCCCGATACCCATACCGACGGCCGATAAATCTGAGTCTCCAAAGAGGGTTGTCAGATTATCATATCTCCCTCCTCCTAAAATTGATCTAGAATTGACTAGATTGGTATCAAAGAACTCAAACACAATACCCGTATAATAAGCCTGTCCTCGCAAAAGAGTTTCATCAATAATTACATTATCGATTCCGGATTTTTTCAATGCTTCAAAAACAATTTTGAGACTAGTTTTGTCAGAATCATTTGAATTTAGTCTAATCTGATAATCAGTCGATTTTGCACCAAAAGCCTTCATGATTCGATCCGCAAGAGCAATCATCTCTATTTCCGCACTTGGATTAACAATCCCGAAGGTATCAACATTTAGCTGCCAGTGCTCTCGAAGTCTGCCACGCTGTGTAGCTTCGTATCGAAATAAATTTGGAATAGAATACCAACGAAGAGGGAAGCCAAGTTCGCGCCTCTTGCCAGCTACCATGCGAGCAATGGTCGGGGTCATTTCAGGTCTAAGGGTCACATCTCGACCCCCTCGATCTATAAATGTATAAGTTTGTTCATTTACAATTTCATCTCCTGATTTTTCCTTATAAATTTCGGTGTGTTCTAGAATAGAGGCGTCATATTCCTCGAAACCAAATCTTTCTGATGTTTCTCTCCATATTTTAAATATATAATTTTGGATAAATTTATCCTCAGGATAAAAGTCCCTTACACCTTTATATGCAGAGGTATTGAGTTTTGCCATGCAGAAATTATATCAAAATTAGTAGTTTTTTATAAGGTAAGATTAATACATGGAAGAAATACTAGAACTATATAAAAATCTTGGTGAAACCCCCTTGGAAACCATTGAGAGGTTCCGAAATGAAAATCCAACATATAAGGAGGTTAAAATGACATATTTAGGGCGCCTCGACCCAATGGCCGAAGGATTGCTATTGGTTCTAGCGGGAAATACCAAAAACAAAAATCAATACCTTGAGATGGATAAGACTTATGAATTTGAAGTTATGTGGGGATTTGAAACAGATACATATGATATTTTAGGATTAAATACTGCAAAAGGTAGACAACCAGTAAAACTAGAAAACAAAATTCCAAATCTGCTTAAAGAGATAAAAAATAAAAAAAATCAATCCTACCCACCATATTCGTCAAGAACAGTTGAGGGAAAACCTCTTTTTGAATGGGCGCGGGAAAAGAGAATAAAAGAAATAGATATTCCAACAAGAGGAATAAAAATATTTGCAATAGAGCATTTAGATACTCGTATAGTAAACGGAAAGGATTTACTTGAAGATATCTTAACGCGTATCGATTTGGTAAGAGGTAATTTTAGACAAGTAGAAATTAAAAAAAGTTGGCTAAATAATTTAAGCGAAAAAGATATGGTTTTACTATCAACATTTAGAGCTGATGTTTCGACGGGGACTTATATAAGGGGATTAGCTTCCGAAATGGGAAAGATCCTCGAATGTGGGGGAATTACAAATAGTATTAAAAGAACAAGAATGGGAAACCATTTAGGGACTGAGAAAAGTTAGATATTTTCAGGTTTTTTCATAAATTGACTTATATCACTTTTTAGAATAACTTAAGCATAGAAGTTTTTTAACCCTCAAACGGAGCTAAATCTATGACTAGTAGTCAAGCAGAAGAAGCGGCAAGGCTTGGGGTCGATATTGAAAACCAAAATTCATTTGAAGCAGGTAAAAAGATTCGCCAAGCCTACGATTCAGAGACTGAAGCAATTATAAAGGGGCTCAAGGCGCAGAAACTAAAGCCGGGTGATAAGCTTCTCTTTGAAGATGGATCTATTCTTTTGTATATCAAAACAGGCAAGAATCCAGGTACAAAAAGACCTGGCATTCTTATCAAGCATCTAGATAGGGCGGGTGCTGCCTGGATGGATCCGAGGTTGGTAAAAGAAATTTACAAGGAGTAAATTTATCACAAGCGCTTTGAAATAAAGTGCTTTTTTTATAGTCCAAAAATATGTCTAGGATTTTCGAAGTGATTTAGAGCGGTCTTGCTGAGTCAAAAGTTTTTTGCGAAGACGAACTGATTTGGGTGTGATTTCAATGTATTCATCATCAGACATAATCTCCATAGCACGCTCGATGTCCAATCTAAAAGCAGGCACTAGAAATATCCCATCATCAGACCCTGAGGCGCGCATGTTGGTTAACTGCTTTCCTTTTGTTGGGTTTACATACATATCTTCTCCTTTGGAAGTATTTCCAATAACTTGTCCTTCATAAACTTCATTTCCTGGTTCAACATAGAGTACTCCGCGAGTCTGAAGATTATCTAGCGAAAAAGCGAGGCACTTTCCTTTCTCCATGGAGATCATTGAGCCGGTTGCTTGATGTGTAATGCCTCCTGCGTAATCCTTAAATTCAGTAAATCTAGATGAGAATATTCCCAAGCCTTTTGTATCCACAACAAACTGACCTCGATAGCCCAAGAGCCCTCTTGTAGGAGCTTCAAGGATCAAACGTGTTTGACCATTTTCGGTTTTCATATCCATTAATATTCCTCGCCTTTCAGTAAGTTTTGAAATTACAGACCCACTCATATCTTCAGAAACATCGATAACAACTTCTTCGAAAGGCTCCAATTTTTTACCATCCTCCTCTTTTAAAATTACATGCGGTTGAGAAACTTGTATTTCAAAACCTTCGCGTCTCATATTTTCAAGTAATATAGCTATATGCAGCTCTCCTCGTCCATACACAAGCATTGAGTCGCCAGTAAGGTCTACTTTCAACCCTACGTTAACCTCTAACTCTCTCTCAATTCTTTCTCTTATCTGTCGTCCAGTCACAAATTTACCTTCTTTACCCGCAAAAGGTGAATCGTTTACTAAAAAATTTAGAGATATTGTTGGTTCGTCAACATTAATAGCAGGCAATGATTCAAAGATTTCAGTTCCTGAAATAGTGTCTCCAATATAAATTTCACCAAGGCCAGCGATCATGCAAATATCTCCCGCTATTGCCTCGTCTCTTTCTACTCGCTTGATGCCTTCAAATGTAAAAAGCTTTGTGATTTTGCCTGTATATTTATGGCCATCTGGTTTTTGTACCCAAACAGATTGACCATTCTTTATAACACCTTCATAGACTCTAGCGATTGCGAGACGACCAAGAAAGTTGTCATAGGCAAGGTTAAATGGTTGAAGTCTGACGGGAACATCTAGTTTCTGAGGTGCTGGTGGAACATGCTCGAGCACCACATCTAGAAGAGGGAAGAGATTATCTGAAACATCAGAAAGTTCTCTTTTGGCCATTCCTTCTCGACCGATAGCATAGACGGTAGGGAAGTCTATTTGCTCATTGTTAGCGCCAAGCTCAAGAAATAGCTCCAGTACCATCTCATGAACTATTTCGGGTCTAGCTGCAGGTTTATCTATTTTATTTATAACAACTATTGGTTTCAATCCAAGTTCGAGAGATTTTTTCAAAACGAAACGAGTTTGAGGCATCGGTCCTTCCTGAGCATCCACAACAAGAAGCACTGTATCAATCGAACGAAGTACGCGTTCAACTTCAGAGCCAAAGTCGGAGTGACCTGGAGTGTCTACGATATTTATTTTCGTGTCTTTATAAAATATTGAAGTGTTCTTTGAGTAAATGGTAATACCTCGCTCTTTTTCAAGATCGTTTGAGTCCATCGATACTCCCTCTTCAACCATTCCAGTCTGACGCATAATTGCGTCAGTCAGAGTTGTCTTACCGTGGTCAACATGTGCGATTATCGCTATATTTCGAATTTCCATAGTTTGCAATTAAAGCACAAAAAAAGCCTTTAAGCAAAGACTTAAAGTAAAAAATTATTATTCTATACTTTTAAGTTCACCGCCTATATAAACATATGTCTTAATAACAGATTTAGTAGGAGTAGCTGCAAGGGGTTCGTCTTCTTCTCGATCAAGATAATTCACAGTTATAATATTTTTATCTATATCTATTGATTGAGGAATTATTCTATCACCAACAAAAATTGTATTTGATCCGCTATATCTAACTGAGCCGGATACATATGCTCCAATATATACAAAAATCCCAGTACCTGCTCCTGATTGAACAAGTAATGCTACAGCGTCTTCTTTTTGGTCGCCATTTAAATCTCCATATGCGACCTTATCTGTGAGGGTTGTGGTTTGGGATATGTTCGGGTTATCTGATAGGGGCGAATTATCCTCGCCATTTTTTAAAGTCACTCTCTCATTATCAAATGTAAAAGTGGCATTAGAAAGATCAGGACGTTTTGTGGTGTTGTCTATTTTTATTTCGGGCTCCTTATTACTAGTAGTTATTTCTGGATTTTTATTATAAATAACATAGCCAGCAACAAGAGCTGCAATTACCCCTAAGATAAGTAATACTTTTTGTAAATTCATTTAGTTATTATAACCTACTTGCAGGTTTGCAGGCAAAAAAACCTACCGCTAGGTAGGTTTGAGATTGGATCTCTGAAATTTTTTTGCACCATATCCATAGTGTTTCAGTGCTGTAAAGTAATAGGTTATAAGATTCTCCCGCTTTTGTTGAGGAAGATTAATCCGATCCCAACTTTGTATTACTGTTTCAATGTGGACTGCATTAAATCGATGTTTACGAACTAGTTCCTTTGTATAATCAACTACATTCATGATTTCTTGAGCTAGCCTGGTGGTTTTTTCAAGCTGCTCTGAAGTAATATTGTCATTACTATTAGCATTCTTCTCGAGCCAAAGAACAATATGTGGCATTTAGCGTCTCCTAAGTTCCATTTAGAGCATACTCTTTGGTTGCCCATAATCAAGTTTTTGGTATGATTGTCTAGTTCCTAACCAGTAAATATTCCGCGATAGCTCAGTTGGTAGAGCGCCTCCCTGTTAAGGAGGATGTCCCAGGTTCGAGCCCTGGTCGCGGAGCACTATCGGATTTGTAGCATATAAATCCCTCAAATCAGCCTTAACAGGGCTGTTTTTGAGAGGTTCTAACCTTTCATACATTGACCTCACTTCATCTGAGGCGGTTTTAAGTAGAACGAAGGGTTTATCCAACGAAACACTTAATATTTTATCTTTTAATATGGGGTTCGAACCAAGGAAAGTTAGAATACCTTTTTTAACTTCCAAAGAATCTGTTGTATCAAATTTGATTTTTGCATTTCTGGCAAATTCAAAATATTTTTCTGTTTGCTCCAACCACTCATCTGCTCGCAGCGAAGTGTTATCTATAAGCATATCTATGCGATGCTTCTCTTCAAGAAAAGTAGTTTTACTCTTCGCATATTCTTTATCAGTAATCTCTCCATTCGCACGCATTTCTATAAGGGAATCCAGCTTTTTTAATACTTTGTCATATTCAGTTCTTTGATTACCAATTATGAGGTTCCTATCTTGAGCTTCGATGACATTATTACTTTTAAGTATATCTAAAGCCCATTCACAAAAATCAGCGGGCAGTTCAATTTCTTCCAAAACCTTAGAAATCTGCTTTTGAAGTTCTACTTCTTCTATTGAACCTTGAGAACATTTGGGGTTTCTCTTTTTTGTACAATGATAATAGGTATAAGTGTGAACGTTGCCATTCTTTTGTCTTTTAATCTTTGTCTCTGCCGTGACCATACATCCACATTCCCCACAAGTTATTGGACCTCTAAAGGCAAAGTCATGAGTCTTTGGTCGTGCAATTCCTTTTCTTCCTAGTAGTAGTTGAATTTTATTAAATTCATTCTTAGTAATCATAGGTGGATGATGTCCTTGAATCCAATTCCCACTTCCTTTTGGATATTCAAATTCACCATAATAAAAAGGGTCGTTAAATATTCGGTACACAGTGCTTAAGGCTAATTTTTTATCGAGTTTGGTTCTTAAGTTCCAATCATTAATAGCTGTAAGCCATATTTTACGAGGGGAATGGGTCCCAGCTAACATTAAGTCAAACATTTTTCTTGTTAGATTAAATCTTTCAGGATCTTTTATTATCTCTTTCTCCCCCTTTTTCTTGATGGGATTATGAGTGTATCCAAGTGTGGAGTTTGTAGGATACCAACCTCTTTCTGCCTTTGCCCTTAGGCCTCTTTTTGTATCGACACTTAAATCCCTAATGAATTGATTTGCCATTCCAAGTTCAACCGCCATCATAATTACATTGTCGGTGGGGTAGTAGCTTCTTCCATAAGTTTGAATATGTTGGATTGCTCCTTGTTGAATCATCCAACTAATCTGACCTCCATCTATTGGATTCCGTGCGAGGCGATTCAATTTCCAGCAAATTATGCCTTGTGCTTCACCCTTATGTATCCTCTCAAGCATTTTATTAAAATGGACTCTTCCTATAGGGTTTTTGGCAGATTTGGACTCAGAAATGATGTCTACAACATCTAAATCATTCTCCTTAGCCAGCTTCTTTAATTCATTGATTTGGTCATCAACGGAAGCCATTTGTCGGTCCTCAGATTCCGAGCTTTTCCGAGCATATATAAAGTATTTTATATGTTGATTCTTTAATTTATTATCCATATTTCCATTTTACTCCTGTTTTTGCCTGTTTTATCTAGTTAAATAGCACATTCCTATAATGTCGGGAAATCCCCAATACAACTGTTATCCAACTGTTTATCAGTAATATGAAATTGCATAGAACATTTATAATATTAACCCAATAGATACTTAACTTAATAGAAAAACTTTATAGTTATATAACTATATACATATAAGTACTATATAGTTCTGTCTGGCCATATATCATCCTCAACTTTCTTTCCAACAATCTTGTATTCTTCATAAACCTTTCTTTCTAATTCTTTCCATACCTCAATATCATTAAGATAAAAAATCTTTTGATAGGACCTTCCTGCCCTGTATGAGGGGGGTTGAAGGTAGAGCATTTCTCCGTTGAGGTTTTCATTCATATGTTCAGAGTGAGATAATCTGAAACCCTTTACGGTAAAATCTCCAAAATCTACAACCACAGTTGCTTTCAAATTTTGTTTGTCAGAAAGCTTAATTTTTATCTTAATTTCGTTCATTTTAATTTTCATTATGATTTCCTTAACTTATAAATTTTCATCCTTGTAGAGCCAAATTCAATCGAAAATTGACCTTCCTCAGCTAGTTTCGTGAGTTCCTTTACTAGTTGATTCCTGTCTTTAGGACAATAATCATTTTTATCAACAAGCTCATTAAATCGCCGACCGATTACTGGCCGATTAAATCGGCTGAATCTGACTGTTTTGGCAAAAATTGAATATGTGCTTAGAAAGGGATATTCTGTTTGAACAATTTTAAATTTTCTTACAATGCTTTTCATATTTATTTTCATTTATTGGTTTATAAACCAGAGACACAAGATTAATAAGTCTTACTCCTTTTTCAGTAGCAGTTTCTCTGTCTAAAGCAACTCCAAAGTTTTTTTGGTATAAGGAAATAAATTTATCAAGTTGTTTTTCAGATAGCTGCATAAAAGCTCGAAAGCTCTACCCCGTTTGATAGAGTCGAGTTTTGACCTCTTTCAATGTATGAAAATATTGAAGAGGGTCAATTAATAAAGAGTGGGACCAATATCCTTGAATATGTTCATCGAGGAAACGATCTCTAAGTACAAAAAACACCGCTCTAGAGCCATTTCTGCGGTCTACAGACGCAATGGAATATCCAAGGCAGCAAAGTGCGGTAATTAGAGCAAAGTCTGATGTTTCAAAATATTCATTTTCATTTAACATAAAAATACAGTAACTATTAATTACTGAAGTCTATTTGAATCACAATTAAGTTGTCGTAGCTAAAAGTGGTTACACTTTCTTCCGCACTTTCTTTTCTTTTGAAATAATATTTCTTATGTAAATTTCGTCGATTTTTTGGCCAAATTTTTTGTTGACTAACTGAGCAATTTCTTTTCTAGGAAGATGTTTGTTCTTTAAAATTAAGTTAGTTCTTTCTATTGTGAATCGAGTTTTAATTTTTCCTAATTCAACCCCTTTTTTTCTATATTTAAGTTGAATTTTCTTTATTTTATCCATCTGTAATTTAATTGTATCCCTGACATCGCCAATTGACGCATAGGGGCTTATTAAAATAGCGATAGGATAATCTTTAGTAAAGCTACCCTTGTCTCTTCTTTTCTTGTGTTCAATTCGTCTTAAATTATTATACTGAGCATTTTTAATCGACGGAATATACTTTATGTTTTTGGTCCAGAATCTAACTTGGTACTCATAAAAATCTTTTATTTGGCATAAGTCAAAATTTTTATTTAACAATTTATCTGGAGAAGAAATATTGTAAAAAATGGTTTTTAGAAGAATATCTTCGAATTCTAATCCCAGACAATATTCCCGACGTAAATTTTCAATTACGTATTCAAGTGAAGCCTTCCACTGATCATGCTGTTCAATTTTTAAAAAACTCTTAGGGTATGTAAAGTTTTTATTAAATAAATTCTTATTCGTAGGATAGCCCTCGAGGGGAATGCTAAATATTTTTCTCTCCATCAATATTTTTCTTTTAAATCTTTTTGAGAAAAAAATCACCTTAAAATAGCTTATGAGAGCCTTATTACCTTTTGATAAATATTTTATTTTTTTCATTGTAATTTATCTTTAAAATCTACTCTTTTTAGCACCATTTACAATCCCCACTATTGACTTGATTAATTCGTTATGTGTAATAAGGTGAATATAAGTAAAATGAATATTAAATGTAAAGCGTGTGAAAACGAAATAGAACAATCGTCTAAATTTTGTCCTAACTGCGGAGCAAAGGTGGAGGATGAAGCTGATGAGTTTTCTTTGTTAATAAAGCAGTTGATTTCTCAATATAATAAGAGTACCGTCAAGATATAATAAATAAACAATATTTAGATGCCTAAAACTATAATTAAAAATGTTTTCATAGGATTAATAATTTTTGTAGGAATAAGTATTTTATTACCCAATAATCTTGAGGCATATGTGAGTGTTAAGGGGTATTTCAGAAGTAATGGTACATATGTAGCGCCTCACGTTAGGAGCAACCCAAACGGTCTTAAATATGATAATTATGGTTATAAACCGAGCCAAGGGCTGTACAACTCCACATACGGCACTAGAGGAACATACTGGGATACTCCCACTTATGTAACAGACCCTAATTATTATGTTGGGCAAAGTTTATATAATTCAGGTTCGTCTGGGAATACAAGTTACATTGCTCCAAAAACTTATACCGCCCCAACAACTTATTCAACCTATGTAACCCCTACAGCTTCAAAAACAGCAAACAAAAAAATTCCAGCTCATGCGACGCTAAGCTCATATAGTTCGGACTGGTTCTGTGAAGAGGGGTATAACACTAAATATGACAATTCTTATTCAAAGGTTGGATGCGAAAAGGTAAAGATTCCAGCTAATGCTTCATTAAGCTACTTGGGTAATGATTGGGTTTGTGATGATGGTTATAAGATTAAATATAATTCGTATTTTGAAAAAACTGGATGCGAAAAGGTAAAGATTCCAGCTAATGCTTCATTAAGCTACTTGGGTAATGATTGGGTTTGTGATGATGGTTATGCCTCAACTTATGACAACTCATTTAATAAAGTGGGTTGTAAAAAAATTATAGTCCCTGCACATGCATCTTTGAGTTATTACGGAAACGACTGGTACTGCGACACTGGTTATATACCAAAATACAACAACTCATTTGAGAAAATTGGTTGCACTAAAGATAAATAATTTCTTATCAAGTATATGTTTCCTAACATTTCTCAGCACTTACAAGCCCCACTCTTGGCTTGATTTGATTTAAATGGAGTGTAAATTTAAGCTAATGAAGATATATAAAATTACTAGAGGACAATTAATAACCGCATGGATTTTTACTGGTATTTTTATACTTACCTGTTTAGCTAATTTATTAGACTATGACCCTCAAGTTTGGGCTAAGTTAGGAATTATATTAGTACCTGCATCTCTTGTTTTCTATACGTTAGGATGGAAACAACATAATAAAAATCAAGAGAACTTAATTAAAGTAAACACGGCCAAATTAGCATCTAAAGCAAAAAAAGTTTCTATTGCGCTAATTATTATTCTTCTCCTTATTGGGGTATCTGTATGGGCATATGATAATCAAAGGGATGGTGGAAAAGTTTCGGGACTCACTGATATTAGAAAAGCTGAAATAGATGAATATTTAGGCAGATTTAATCGATATACAAAGCACTTTGATAACGCAGAACAATGCAAATTAGATTTTATCGAAAGAAATAAGTCTTCTTATGCTGCTTCATGTAAAACAAAGTATGATGCTGCATATGCTACATATCAAAATTGTAGAAAAGATATGCCATGGCAAGACCATTACGATTGTATTAATTGGAGAGGAGGTAATTATGAAGCTTATGACTGTTCAGAGAATGCAATAATTGATGAAATAAAAGCAAAAGAATTCTCGTGTTTTAATACTGTTAATACAGAATATGCTTACCTTATTTCTTTTGAAGAAAAGTTAATAAATGATTTCTTACGCCAGCTTCCAAAAAATAAGGCAACTCTTTCGCAGGAAGAAATATATGAGCTATATTCCAAATTACCAGAGGAAGTATTTAATGATAAAACTAAGGAAAGATTCGATACGTACATAGAAAATCAGGGTTATACGATTGACGAATAAAATTTATGAGTTTTTTTAATAAATATAATCAAATAGAATCGGAATTACTTGAAATCTATTCATCCATGCTTGGCTCAAAAGAAATAGCCCAAACCCTACTTAATGAAGCAATAGAACTTAATAAAAAAAACTTAGTACCAGCAAATGCTGGCGATATATTTCTAGAAAAAGAAAGTCATGATGAAAAAATTCACGTGATGCTAGAAAGAAAACGTGCAGAAGGGGTAAAAGATAAAGACATCAGATGGTGGTGGAATTTAAACGGCGTTGAAAGGATGTTGATGTTAAAAACAGATGAGTTTAATCGCCTCACTTTATATTTATCATTATTAGAATCAGGTGTTGCAGAAAAAGAGGCATTGAGTACTGTGGGTAAACGTCATCCTGTTTATGGTAATCCCTTAAACACCTCTCTAGATGTGGAGGACAGACCATTACCTGAAGAATTAAAAGATAGAGTGAATATTTACATAAATAAGCAATTTATAAATAATCCAAATTTTAATCAAGATGTAGATAAGTGCTCAAGTTTTAACGCATTGGTTCGGACTGAAATTAGAAATGGAATTATATAAAAATTTAAAGATTTTTAAACGGATTATTTAAAATGAAAAATACTAAAAATAATTGGTTTAAAATACTGGCGATAATATTCTTGTTATTGGCCTTAGGAATGCACCCCTATGGTTTCTATCAGTTGCTAAGATGGGTGATTACCGCCACAGCACTTCATTCGGCTTATTTAGCCTATTTGGCAAAAAAGAACCTGTGGATGTGGGTTTTTGGCATTATGGCAGTCCTTTTTAATCCTATCGCACCATTTTATTTGGATAGGAGTACGTGGTGTTTACTGGATGTATTAGGGGCCCTAGTATTTATTATTTCATTAATACCTTTTAAAACCAGAAAAAATGCTTGAAAAAATTAAAAATTTATGGGGGATTCTATTAGGAATTACGGTTTTTGTTTTAATGATTTCAATTGCTATAGGCTTCTTAGAAGGTGGAGTCTGGGCTTTTGAAGCTTTTTATAAATATATTGAAAAAATAAATGGATTTGTATTTTATTTTATTATCTTTCTAATATTATTGTCAGTCATACCCAAAATTAGAATTTACACAGGAGCTGGAATTGTTTATGGCACCTATCTCTGGGGCGCCTTATTTTGGCTAACATCTTTATATGTGACTTATACATTTTGGGGATTTTGGGGCATATTAATCGGTATATTCTTGATGGGAGTAGGTATTTTCGCCACAGCAATACTAGCGCTATTATTTAATGGCGAAGGGGGGACGGCATTAATAATGCTTGTCAGTCTTATTATAATTTATGCCATAAGAATTTTGGGCGGTTGGATTATTACCAAATATCCCGAAGAAGCTGTCATGACAGAATAAACTGCTCGGAAAAAATGCATTTAATATATCTAATAAAAATAATATGAAAAATGAACAATTTGTTGTTAAGAAATTGTCAGATTACAATCTAGAAAACAATACTGAAATTAAATGGGAGGATTTTATCAATTTTCTAGTTGATGCAAAATCAAAAAATTTAGATAAAAACAAAAGAATCATAAACAACTTAATAATCGATTGTTTAGAGTATAAATATCTTGAAAAGAACGATAATCAGAATTTATATGTCACAACTCAAGGTAGAGATTTTATAACAAAACTTGGATTTATAGAAGAATACTTAAAACGCCGAAAAAGAACGTTGGTTGGAATAGGTTTTGGAATTTTGGGTTATGCAGTTGGTCTAATGAATTAAAATCATATAAAAAAATTATATTATTAACTTGATATATTAATGTCTTACCGTATCATTAAATTATGATATTTATTAAATATAAAAAATGGACCTTAGTGGTATTATCTTTTACCCTATTACCTACAATAGCTTATGCTCATAGGTCTGGTTGTCATAGGTGGCATTCATGCCCCTCTGATTCAGGTAGTTATGTTTGTGGAGATTTGGGATATACCTCTGGATGTCCAACATATAGTGCGCCTAAGCCGATAACAAATTCAACAGTCAAAGCTCCCGTAAATGCACTTAATAAAACTACGATAAGTAAGACCGTAACCCAAACAACTGATTTTAATATTGAGATGGCTAAAGTCGTTAATTATAAAAGTGAACTACCTGCTGTCTTAACACTTTCTGCCGCTCTTAGGAAGTGTCCCTCGAAAGATTGTGAAGTGATAAGGTATTACTGGGAAACCGCCTTGGTAAGTGTTATCGGTAGTTATGAAAATGATCAATGGTTTAGAATTAGAGCAAAAGACGATTCAGGAATAGATATATCAGGATGGATGCATAACTCGGTACTAAAATTAAATAAAAAGCAAGAAACTCCAGTAGAAATTAAAGCTACCTCGAGTGTTGTTTTGGTGCCACAAACCGAAAGCACTGAAACAAGAAAAAACTGGATTAAATTTTTGTGGAGTTTAATTAGAGGAAAATAATGGATGATAAATCTTTTTCCTGGGTATTGTTACTTGTAATTTTATTTTTTGGAGTATTTAGTTCATGGGATAAGGTTTGGGTAGAAAATTACTACTGCAAGGGTGGATGGATAGATGATAACTGTAGCGGTAAAGAATTGAGACTGAGTACTACTAAGTATGAGGTCAACAAAGATAAGCAACTTGCCATTCAAAATGTGAATGATACAGGACCGTTAACATTTACTAACTGTTCGATTGAGAATTCAAATAACTGGAAATGTTTTTACAATGATGATTTAACCACCTTCGGCTTGACGAATGGAAAATATGAAGAAACTAATCTGCTGGCAAATAATTTTACAGAGATGAAAGGGGTTGCTCACACTACTTGGATTATGCATATGCTAGATGTTATTAAAAATATTTTTTCTGATGGAGACAGCAGCAATGCACCCACAAATTCAGATAATTCACTTCAGACAACCCTGAATACTTATTCTAATGATCCGTTCCCGATGAATGACGGAAATTCTCAATATGCTTGGTATGACCAACATAACGTTGCAATGGCGTATCGTTGCTATCCAAGCACCTTGTGCTCTGAAGAGGAATGGGCTTTTGCTGTGTATGGCAATAAAAATGATTCAAGAGGTTCAGATTTAAAACAGCAGGCAGATACTGTGTATGCATCGAATAAATTGCAGTTTCCTTCAGAAAAATGCGTAAATGAAGGAAATGTAAAAATTTGTGACATCTCTTTTAATGTGGTTACAACTCACCCTGCTGGTACAAGAACAGTTAAAATGGATGGGAATAAAATTGGATGCATCAATACACTAAGTGGAGCGAAAACAACAGCTGATTCTAATGTAATTATTGTGGATGCGGGAAATACTTTTTGCGCCACAGATGGAGGTGATATTTATATTGATTCAACTTTAGACGTTTCAAAATATTTTGGAATGATTAAAAAAACAGATAGTTATGCTAATTACGCCCTACCGATCAGCTACAATTCTTGTATTTGGACATATAACGGAGGCAGTGGAAATATTCCTTATTTAGATATTACTGGTAGTGATGGTCCAGACACTGGTTATTTTAATATTAAAGCGTTCTGTAAAGACGGCAACAATCGCGTCGGTATTTATTCTTATAATAGTAATTCTTAAAAAATGATTTGGTAAAAGAAAATTGGTTCAGAATTGTATCCCCGATTGCAGTGATTCGGTTGTCCCTTCTGTATCACTTATTAATTTATGATTATAAACAAAAACTACACAATTACTATTTAAATAAATTTATAATTCTATGATACCAACCCGCAACCGCAGTTACAAAAATAAAAATGACGAAGATTATACCTCCAGGAACTGATAAATCTATATCAAATTTCGTTTTTATGAAATCGTTTGTAACAAAACATAGGTAGAAAAATAAAACTACTCCAGCGATAAAGGCAGTGGCCTTTATTAACCCAACAACAAAATCTCTCAAACCTTTTTTGAATTTTTTCATATTATTTTGATAGTATCAAAATTAGAATTAATTTTCTAGTTAAAAAGTTGAGGGTCACTTTTGAGACAGAGGTTAAATATACCTTAAATCGAGATGAAATTCAGGTCATGATGAGGGACATTCAAACTTTGGTGCTTTTGAGGTTGGTAAATGTTATTAGGCGCAAAATTGATAAAGGAGGGGATTGGGAAAAAGATACTTTTGTAAAAGATACACAAGAAAGACTAGCTAGTATAAATGACTATCATGCAGAGATTCTGTTTACTAAGAATTTATAAAAGTAGTTCTAACATCCTTGAGCCAGCGGAGCCCAAAGGTTAAGTATATCAACCTCGATAGCTGTAGATGCGCTTATTTGTTATAATATATTTTGAATTTCCCTCTCCTTAAGTCAATAATCTTCTTCCATGAAAAAAGCAACAACTAATTCAAAAAGCCAATCACAAGCTAATACGGATGCCGCTTACCGTACATTAGTTGAAAATCTTGAAGATTACGCAGTTTTTATGATGGATGCCAAAGGTAAAATTAAAACCTGGAATAAAGGGGCAGAACGCCAATTTGAATATTCTGAAAAAGAAGCAATTGGTAAAAATTTTTCCATTATTTTTACTAAAGAAGATAAGAAATTAGGCATCCCTCAACAAGAGCTAAAAGAAGCCTCTAGAAAAGGTCGGGCAGACGATGAGCGTCGTCATGTTAACAAGAAAGGAAAAGCTTTTTGGTGCAGCGGTGTTGTGGTGAAATTCGAAGATTCGTCTGGAAAATTTATAGGTATGAGCAAAATTGTACGAGATATAAGTGAACGAAAAAAATCGGAAGAAACTATACAGCATCAAGCAATGCACGATCCTTTAACTGGATTAGCTAATCGAAAATTAATGTTTGACCAGCTAACCATAGCTGTTGAATCCACAAAAAAAACCAACGAAATTTTTGCTTTAGTGATGATTGATTTAGATGATTTTAAAAAAGTAAACGATACCCTTGGGCATGATACTGGGGACACACTACTACAAGAAGTTGCGAGTAGATTAGCAGGTTCTGTAAGACAAGAAGATACTGTAGCTCGATTTGGTGGTGATGAATATGTAATAATTTTGCGTAATATTAAAAGTCAAATTAAAGCTAAAAATGCTATTAAAAAAATTCTTTCAGCTTTACAGCCATCATACTCAATAAATAATAAAATAATATCAATTAAAGCGAGTCTAGGCATTACTATGTGTCCCGTTTGTGGAAAAGATGTTGTAAATTTAATGAAACATGCTGATATGGCAATGTATCAAACTAAAAAATTAGGTGGAAATACTTTCACTTTTTATAAAAAAGAGGCTAAAAAGTAACCCTCACATAATTGTACTCGAATATAAATCAGGTAGAATTGACCGATGAAAGACAACTGCAGGGATATATTTCCTGTCCCATGCATTGCCTAGGTGGCCATTAGCTCATATGGATAGAGGGAAAGTAAAATGAACTATAATTATTCTCTTAAATCCAAGTTCGAACATCCTCAAGCCAGCGGAGCCGGAAAAACTACGACTGCCCTTAATGGGCAGTTTTGTTTTTCTTGAGGTCCTCCGCTAAACAATAAGAAGGCTCTGCTTGTGGTCAGGGCTCGAAAAACTTTCTATGTTGAGCGAAGCGAAACCTGAAAGTTACGCGCCGTAGGCGAGAGCACTCTCGTCGCAGTAGGATTGATACTTTTTGTCATGTATGTCCTTAGTAGGGTTAGAAAAACGCACGGCCTTTCGGTCGCGCGTTTCTTCTTCACTCTCTAGGACTTTCCAGTTCCGCGGAGTTGTCTTACTAATAGGCCGCGAGTCCTGATGCGCCATCGCCAACAGGCAGAACGCCGAAGTAATCTGCTATGTGCGTCAAGCTTCCATCGGTATTAATCTCAAACGAGGCGACTCCTCCCGTACCCCTCATAAGCAGGTAGAGGTACTTGCCGTCATCGCTCTGTGCAAGATCGACCGGCTGGCTTGGCATGCCAAGCGAAGCGGAGGCGCCATTGACGAGCGTAAGGGAACCATCAGCACCAAAGCTGTACGTTGAGATGGTACCACTTCCGAAGTTCGCTACGAACGCGAAGCGCTGATCCTTGCTGATGACAATCCAACATCCATCCGTCTGGCCGTTTGCAACTGAACCACTAATAACAGAAAGATTACCTCCGTTAAGGTTGTACGACGAGACAGCAGTCTTACCCATGGATGCATTGAATGCTTCGACAACAGCTACCTTACCATCGTCGCGGAATGCGAGGGCGAACGGTCTGATGCCATTCGACGCATTAATGACCGGCATTGCGCTCGCGATACCGTTCCCATTGATAGAAAACGAGTCAATAATGTAGTTCTCCGATACAAGCTCGTTGAAAACTTTATGCGTAACAAGGATCGTTCCACCGTCGGGGCTGAACTCAATGTCGCCCGGAACAGCAATCGGGGAACTGAGCATGCGCATCGAATTTGGTATCGGTGAGAGCATACCATTAGAACCGATCCTGAATCCCATGATACCCTGCTCTGCTACCGAGCCATCCAAGACATAGAGCAAGTCGTCGTGTATGGCCATGCTGACTGGCTGATCGCCTGCAGCAATCCTCTGAATAAGCTTCAGCTTGGAACCCTTCACCGAGAATACCGAGATGTCATCGCTGCCTGCGTTGACCGCGTACAGGAAGCGGTTGTCTGGGCTGAGTCGGAGTCCACCCTGCGTATCGAGGTCCACGCCTATGCCGAGCCCGCCCGTACGGGTGCTCTTTTCAATTTGTAGCTTGCCGTCCTCATAGCGGGTGTACGAGACAATACGGTTGCCCTCAGTTTCATTAGTCATCGCGAAAACCGCCCCCTCTTCTACATCTTTTGCGGCATTTGCCGTGCTTTGGAAAGCGAATGTGGATACAGCTATCGCGATAACCAATACCATGGTCAAATATTTTTTAATTACTTTGATTTTCATATATTTATTTTTATTGTTGTATGTTGAGTTTTATCAATATACGAATTAATAATTATTCGACCTTCTAAGTTAAAATCATGTGTACTTTTTTATTAATAAAATAGACAACTTACTAATTTCACTTTTTAAGGCTTATACATTAGGACGTACTGGAAATGGTTAATTTGATTGACATTCTCCCGAAATTCTTCTTTAACTCCTTTCCTCACTGGATCAGCCCTTCTGACAATTGGAATTGTCTCCCAATCTTTGCAAGACACTGTGGAGGTATTGCTTGTGGTTGTTCTTGTGGTGATGGTACTCTCTAAGCTTATAGCCAGAATCTATAGTGATAATCGTTTATAAAATGGAATTTAATATGTGATTGTGGCCCGATACGATATTTATAGATCATATCGGAATACCATCCAGTACTAATGGATTAATGATTGAATTTCTCAATATTTTCTACATATTGTTTTTTTTCATTTCCATCTCCTCCATCATTTCTGCTTTCATCTTCTCCTCTATCTTTTTTGCTTTCATCATGTCATCGTCCGTAATTATAGAAGACGCTTTATCACTGTCAGCTGTGTTACCGCTTGCAACATCAAATTGCAATTTCTGCATGTATGCAGGTTCGCCTCCGTTTATAAATTCTTTAACTGATGTAGCATAAAAATCTCTTGCAGTTTCTACATCCTTATCTCCTTTTATAACATCGTTAGCAAGATTGATGGCAAGAAAATTTGCTCCTTCTTTATCACATCGTGCTGACATTTCACCGTTGGTACGATTGCAAACTATGCTGCCGTCGAACATGGCAAGGTCGTTAAATTTTTCCTCCGGCACTTTGTAGTCAATCCACTGTTGCATGACATCCGTATGAGGCAACGGGAAATCGTGTTTAAATTCTTTTGCATAAACAACTGTTTTTTTCCACTGTCCTGTGTTTTCCCACATCATCATATCGGCTGTTTTAGCTGCCGGTTCACCATACTGTTTTTTCATCATCATGACCGCCATCTTTGATGCGTCTGACCATCCGCTCATATCGTTCATCATTTCTTCTTCTGTGTGCATTTTCATATATTTATGATTATTGTCGTATATTGAGTTGTATCAATATACGAATTAATAATTATTCGACCTTCTAAGTTAAAATCATGTGTACTTTTTTATTAATTAAATAGACAACTTACTAATTTCACTTCTTAAGGCTTATATATTAAGACGCACTAGAAATGGTTAATTTGATTGACATTCCATCTAAATTCTCCTCTAATTCCCTTACCATCTTCTTAAACACAGCCCTTAAGATATTAGATTAAAAGGATTTTTTTATTAAAAACTCAAATTTTCAATGCCTGCAAGAGAGCTTTCTTTTATGCATTGGTTCTATCATCCTCAAGCCACTGGAATCAAGTTGGTCGAAAAGAGTTCTAATTTTAGGAAAGCATCTTCCCAAATTTTTTGAGTTGCGAGACCATGGTTTCTGCAGACTTTGAGTAATCTTTTTTATATTTTGCCAGAAGCTCTTTCTTGGAGCTTTGCTTATCCTTACCCTGACCACTCCAAAGGACTGTGAGATTGCAATATGGAGGAATGGTGATACCGATGTTGTTAAAAAAATTTGATATATTGCCGACAATGTATTCCGCACCGTCCGAATCGCCGGTTACTATGATGCCACCGAGCTTTCCATCGAGGCGCGACTTTTTTCCTGAAATAATTTCATCATGCAACTCATCTAGACGCTCGACAACTCTTTGCATGAGCGAGGAATGATTAGCCCACCAGATCGGTGTGGCAAAAATAATTATCTCGGCTGCCAAGATCTTTTTTAAAATCCCCGGCCATTCATCGCCTTCGCCCATATCTGAATATGTTCCGGGAGGAATGTTGTAATCAGCCAATTTTATTATCTCACTGGTAATGCCTTTCTTTTTTAGTTTTTCAGCAAAAAATTCCGAGAGTACTTGGGTATTTGACTGACCCTCTTTTTTAAGAGTTGCTAGTAAAATGATTGCTTTCATTGGTTGAATTATTAATTGCTAATGGATGCAGATCTCATTATTGAATGTTTGTGTATACATAGGGACGTTTGAGGGGTTCTATTCTTACAGAGACTCGTCATCTCAATAAAAAACCAAAGCGAGTAAGTCTTAGTTATAGAACAAATTCACACCTGATCTGGGAGCTCAAATAAAAATTGTTTCGAGTAAAGAGAAATAAGCTATTTCACCGATGGTTGCAACCAGCCCAACAGCAGGGTCGGCGCTTTCCTTTTATAAGATCTTCCGCAGCTCTTTTAATATGATTTTTTCTTGTCTCCGCCTTCTTTACAGAAATAATCCAGCAGATCCATTCATTGCGAGCGAGGGGAGTAATGTCCTCCCATGCTACCCTGGCTTTTGGGAGGGAAATGATGGCATGCTCTAAATCCGGGGGGACTTTATGCATAACACCATTGGCGATCTTGTGGTGAGTCTGCCGAATCAATTTTGTGGTCATACCTCAAGTATATCAAAACCTCTTTGATAATAGTTTCCTCTAATTACCACAAATTTTTTTATCCCTTGAAGGGTATTTGCTTTGTACACAATATTTTTAAAAAAACAAATTAAATAATTTTAAATGAGGTATCATTAAATGGTGAGAATGACTTATTAATTAATTAAAATTATGGACAAACCTAATTATAAATATCTTTCAATTGCACTTGGTGTTATTGCCTTAATATTTGCAGTGCTTTATTTCAATAGACCTGAACCTTCAGTAGGTGACGTTTATCAAAATGTTTCTGACCGCGTCAGCGATTGTAGCAAAAGGGTCGCATCATGGAATGAAAAATATGGTAATCAAGCCTCTTCAACTGATAAGCAAAATGCTCTAGATGATATCTTAGAAGATTGTCAGGAAGATATTAAGGGTAGTGAGGAAGACCTCTCAGAAAATTAATTTAACTTGCAGATTACAAAAAAAGCCCTTATAGGGCTTTTTTTCATGAGGATCATATTTGATATACTTATATTATGAATAAAAATCTATCTAGATATATAATAGAACTTACTTATCCAGATTTTAGCTCTGAAAAAGACCAAACTGCTTAGGAATTAACATATAAATTTTATTTATGAATCAAAAAAAACCACATCTATATTTTTTGCTAACAATTCTTGTTGGGATGATTATTCTTACTTTTTTTATTTTTCGCCCTTTTCTTTATGCTCTTGCTCTGGCCATTATTTTTGCAGCCACCTTTAGACCAATGTACATAAAAATTTTGCACAATTTTAATGAACGAAAGGGTTTAAGTGCACTCGTAACGCTTCTAGCAGTAATCGCCCTTGTTTTTATTCCGCTTACATTTCTAGGTTGGCAAATTTTTAATGAGGCAGGACAGTTGTATATAACTCTAGATATCAATGGAACAAATGAAATTGTCGAATTCATAGACAGTCGTATAAATGTTTTAAAGCAAGCTTTTCCTTTATTTGAAGGTGTCACTCTAAATATAGAACAGTATCTAAAGCAAGGAGCAGCCTGGGTAGCTTCCAACCTCGGTTCCGTTTTTTCCAGTTTTGCAAAATTAGCAATGAGCACTTTTATTTTTCTTATCGCTCTCTACTATTTCTTAAAGGATGGAATAAAATTTAAAAAGGCTGTAGTTAGATTGAGTCCACTTGAAGATAGCGATGATGAAGTGATCATAGCTAAACTTGGAAAAGCCGTAAATTCAATAATGAGAGGTACCCTCATTATTGCCCTAGTTCAAGGTCTATTAGTTTCAATTGGATTTATGATTTTTGGAGTTCCGAATGCGGTGCTTTGGGGAAGCGTTGCTGCTATTTCAGCTGTGATACCAGGCATTGGTACCGCGCTAGTTATAACACCGGCAGTTATCTATCTCTTTTTGATAGGACAAACCTTTTCTGCCATAGGTCTTCTCATTTGGGGATTTATCGCAGTTGGTTTAGTGGATAATTTTTTAGGTCCAAAGATCCTAGGCAAAGACACTGAATTGCATCCATTTCTAGTGTTACTATCTGTCTTGGGAGGAATTGCATTTTTTGGACCAGTAGGATTGCTACTCGGCCCTCTTGCGGTCAGTCTCATGATCGCACTGATGGATATCTACCTTTTCGTTGTGGAAAAGAATACCAATAGAATCTAATGTTGTTTTTTAAAAACTACAGGGAAGAACATATTTTAAATAAATGATTTTCACAAAAATCTTCAATGCATTTAAAAAAGCAGCACCTGCAGTAATTATAATATTAGTTATTATTCTGCTAATTCCTATCATTTTTGCTCAAAAGGTGAAAATAGAAGATAAACGGCCTCCAAACTACTCAAATCAGTTTCCTGTAACTATAGATATCGATAAAAAATTAATTTTAGAAGATGTAGAAGTTAATACATATCTGGAAGGAATGAGTTCTCCATTTCAAGCAACTGCATTCCTTTCAAAAAAAAATTTTGAAAAAATATTTACATATTTAGCTATTTCTATATCTCGATTGGCAAGTACACAAAATCTTGCATTAGTAAGTTCTGAGAAATTTATCACCATAAAAGCCGGGCAAAGAAAAGAAGAGGTTGCAAACACTTTTGGTAAAACTCTGGCATGGAATGAAGTTATGAAAAAAGAATTTATGACAAAAAAAGAAGGATCAAACCTGCCCTTCAGTGAGGGATCATATTTTCCAGGAGTATATGTTGTTAATGTAAATGCAACGCCCAGTGACGTGCAAAATCTTATAAATAAACGTTTTATAACAAACATTTTAGCTCGTTATGGTGAAACAACATCGGAAAAAATACCCTTAGAAGTAGCACTATCTGTCGCCTCACTGATACAGCGCGAGACCATAGGAACAGAAGACATGAGGCTTGTTTCTGGCATTATATGGAATCGCATTTTTGCCAATATGAAACTTCAATTAGATGCAACTCTCCAGTATGCAAAGGCAAATAAAACAAAGAATTCTGTTTGGTGGCCGACAGTTGAGTCTGGTGATAAATTTATTAAATCTCCATACAACACCTATTTAAATAATGGCTTGCCACCAACCCCAATAGCCAATCCTTCAACAGCAGCGGTGCTCGCCGCCCTTAATCCATTAAAAACAACATGTTTGTATTATTTTCATGATGAAAAAGGGGATATGCATTGCACAGATACATATAAAGAACATGTTGGTGCATTAAAATTGCTTTATGGAAAAGGCAAATAGGTGTCTTTCTAAAAGTAAACCTTACTTGCTGAGAATGTTTGACTAAAAATAGATTTTATTGAATAACATAGATTTTTATTGACTTATATATATAAAAATATATTCTTATCAACAGTCGTTCTTTAGTGTTTGCGTAAAAGAATCCAGAACTCTTGCGGTCGAGTGTCGCAAGAAAAAAAGATTTTGCTTTCAGCATGGGAAACCAAGCAAAAGCACGTAGACACCATGGCTAACCCCATGGATCGGCTTACATATGGACTCGCAAGAGGAAATATGCCAAGTGGAGGAAACCACGAACCCGCGCGATAAGGGAAGTCTCTGACAACCCCTATCACACAAAAGTGTGGACTCGACCACACTTGTTCTCTGGATTTCTCCCGAAGCCCACAATGTGACCTCGGTCACTGTTCCTATATAACGCTTACCCTTGGGTAAGCGTTATTTTTTGTTAATTTTTAAATCTGTTGCTTTTTTGCACCATAGAAGATCACTTTCTCTTAAAGACTTAAAAGAAGTTTATTAACTTCTATTATAACACACAAATGCTCTTGTAATAAAAAATTAGTAATTTATAATTTGTCATTAATTAACCTATCGATATGTGGTTAAAAAATTGAATGACGAAATTCATAGCCCCCCTTTCTTTAAATAGCAAACCTAAAGTACTCTCCGGCTTTATAATGTGTTGTGTGATCATTATAAATTTATTTATACCGACTTTCTATAATTTTCCTGAATTAATTCCAACTGCACACGCAGAAGTTAGCAATGTTAATGTTTGGTGGCCCACCAATAACGCAACCATTTCAAAAACCCAACCTTTTAAGGCAGTGCTATCTGGTAAATCTGTTAATGAATACAACATGTTTTGGCAGGTAGATGGAGGAGGGCTAGTAGAGATGTATAGCAGCATGGTGGATTACCCTCACAAGGAGGCAATTGTAAATGTGGATTCATGGAATTGGAATTCAAATGGAATTTATGCAATAACTTTTATTGCTAAAGATCTTCAGAATAAAGAGATTTCTAGAAGTTCGGTGAATGTTAATGTTTTAAGCCAAACACCAATAAACACTACTCCAATACAAACAAAACCAGAACCAATTACTCCCT
>JALYQT010000022.1 GCA_030855685.1 bacterium
GCCCCCAACAAAATACCGATAGATAGGCCAAGCTTTGCATCACCAAATCCCATGGCTCGGCCCTTAGATACAAGCCATATCAAGCCAAAAAAGCTAAATAGTATTGGCCCGGCGAGCCAATCAAGCAGGGTGTTCTCTTGTAAAATAACTTGTAAAACTAAGCCAAGTAATATTGATGAGTAGACTAGTCGATCAGGAATAATCTTGTGGCGCAAATCATAAATTACAATAACTACATATATATTAAAAATACTTGCAACTAATAACCACGATCCGAGAAAAAATAAAGACGCCGGAGAAAACACAATAAAAGTTGTAACAAATATCAGCCCCGTCCAAAGCTCAATTAGAGGATACTGCCAACTTATTTTTGATCGGCATTTACTGCAGCGAGCTTTCAAAAAGAAAAAACTGATTACCGGTAGTAATTCCCACCAGTGCAATTTCTTCCTGCAGACATTACAAAACGATCTTCCGGATAGATCGATACCAGAGTTCCAGCGAAGACCTACAACATTTAAAAAGCTGCCAATAACAATTCCAAAGAGAAAAACAAAAAATAATTCCATTAATTATTATTATAACAAAAAAACCACCCTTGGGTGATTTTTTTTGTTTAAGCTTTAAACTTAATTTAGCAAACAGGATCATTTAAAGCAATAAGGCTTGCTGTGCCTGATTTTGAGGCGCCGGTACTATCAACACACCAGACGTTTG
The DNA here is from genome assembly GCA_030855685.1 of bacterium. Classification (GTDB taxonomy): domain Bacteria; phylum Patescibacteriota; class Minisyncoccia; order Phycocordibacterales; family Zambryskibacteraceae; genus JAIFWN01. The sequence continues at coordinate 718 of JALYQT010000022.1, forward strand.
TTCCTCCTGCACCAGGCAAAAGAGCCTGCATTCCGTAAGCTGTGCCTGTTGAAACACAAGTTAGTGTTGCGCCTGCAGGATAGCTTGCTTGTGTTGCGTATGAAGACATACCAGAGGTTGTATCATTAAACATAATTGCTGCATTTGCAGCAGGGGCAGTAGAACATCCCGCCTGAGCTGTACCGTAGCTTGTGTTGGTATCGTAATAAACCTCCGCTGCTGCACGTGAACCTGCAAGCTGAGCCTTCACTTTTGCATCATTTCCTTTTCCTCGAGCAGTATTTAGTGATGCAAGCACTACTGAAGAAAGAATACCGATGATGGCAATAACCACCAAGAGTTCGATGAGTGTAAAACCTCTATCTTTTTTTATCATATCTTACTTAAAATCTTAATAATAATTAATTAATTACTTCCAACTTAGAAAACTTGTTTCGTATACATCCACACATATTCAAAACAAGTTTTTTAGGGGAATACTCACTATTATAGACCTCTTGAGATTTAATTGTTAGTAGCTTGGGGATAACTTATATCTTGTTTTAAACTCCAGCGGAATTGGCAACGTTATAAATGGGTATTAGAACCGAGGCTAAGAGCGTTCCAACACCGAGACCAAGCAAAACAATCATAATAGGCTCAATAAGACCCACAAGAGTATCTACAGAATTTACAACTTCTCTTTGATAAAACTTCGCCATAGTTTTGAGGATGCTTCCAAGTTCCCCTGCTTCTTCACCAACGTGGATCATTTGTATAAGCATTCCAGGCATTTCAGGATATTGAGACAATGATTGCGAAAGTGAGCTTCCGCTTTTAACAGCAAGTAAACTCTCGTCTAAAATATTTTTATATACTTCATTTCCCACAACTGCAGAAGTAATTTCCATTGCCCTAACCATGGGGATACCTGAAAAAATCATTGTATTCATGTTATCTGCGATAATAGATAGATAAAGTTTTCTATAGAGATCTCCGATATAAGGGACTTGGAGTTTAAATCGAGCAAAAGATCTTTTGCCTTCGTCGGTATGACTATATCTATATCCAAAATATCCAAGTATTACTAAAGCCGCCGCGAGGATTATTCCATAATTTACAAAAAAATCACTGACGGCAAAAACTATTTTCGTGTAGACAGGCACTTCCGCGCCAGATTCAAGAAGAATTACACTGATTTTAGGAATTATAAAAGTAAACATCAAAACCATCACACCGATAAACACGCTTATAACAAAGGCAGGATAAATGAGGGCGTTTTTTGCTTTTGAAACAACTTCGTAATTGCGATCCAGATAATCTGCCAAATAGTTAAAGGTGTCATTTAGCTTTCCTGTTTCCTCTCCTGCCTTAACCATGTTTACATAAAACTCTGAGAAAATTTTAGGATGACGAGAAAGAGCCTTTGATATTGAACTTCCTGCCTGCAAATCGTCCGTCACCTGCACCAAGCTTCTCCTAAGATTATCATTTTCAACTTCCGCAGAAAGAAGGGTGAATATCTTTAATGCAGAAACCTGCGCATTAAACAGCGTCGCCATCTGACGTGAAAGGATCACTATATCTTTAACTTTTACCCCACTGCCTATCGAGAATTTAGAAAGGAAACTTGGTTTTTCATCTGGCTCTATCTCAACTATTATTAAGCCCCTTTTTTGGACAGAGTCTATGGCCGCATCAAGTGAACCTGCTTCTACAGATCCTTCTTTGCGCGCCCCTGAACTTTCTAAAGCTTTATAGTTATATAACATATTACTTGTAATGAGTTTATCGAACTAAATCATTCTCTCAAGACTACGAGGGTTGTTTGAATACTGGAAAGCATTTTCTGCAGTTATTTCTCCTTTCTTTACTAACTCTGTCAAAGATCTATTCAAGTTAATCATTCCGTATTCAGCTGATGTCTCAATAACCGCTTCGAGCTCGTGAGTTCTTTTTTCGCGAATAAGGTTTGCGACAGCATTGTTATTTATTAAAAGCTCATAAGCAGGTATAAGTCCCCCAGACATTCTTGGTATTAAGCGTTGAGAGAATATACCCAAAAGACTTCCTGATAGCTGGATACGAATCTGATCCTGTTGGTCTGCTGGGAATGAGTCAATGATACGATCTACTGTTTGAGCAGCTGTGTTCGTGTGCAAAGTCGACAACACCAAGTGACCAGTTTCAGCAGCAGTTACCGCCGTAGCTACGGTGTCGGGCTCCCTCATCTCTCCGATCATAACAACATCAGCGTCTTGTCTAAACGCTCCCCATAAAGCTGTATGAAAATCTGGTGTATCAGTGTGGACTTCACGTTGATCAATGATGGCTTTCTTAGGTTCAAATATATATTCAATTGGATCCTCAATAGTAATGATGTGTTCGAGCCTCTGTGTATTTATTGATTCAATCATGGTGGCAAGTGTGGTCGATTTTCCCTGTCCCGCTGGACCTACTACTAAGAAAAAACCTTGTTGCCTTGAGGCAAAAGTTTCAAGTATTGGAGGGAGTACCAGCTCATCATAAGTTTTGATGCGAGAAGGAACTAGTCTCAGAGCTATAGAAATCCTACCCAAGCTAGTAAACGCATTGCCTCTGAATCGCTCTTTGTTGTTATGACTATAGGCAAAGTTTACTTCTTGAAGTTCTGTATAAACTTTTTTGTTCGGCTCAGTTAAGAATATGTCTAGCATTGCCGCTAGATCTGCCCGAGAAACCGGATTCATTTTTGTTAGAGGAATTAAAAAGCCCGCAACTCTTATGACAGGCTGGCGCCCCTCAGAAAGATGAAGGTCAGAAGCATTTTCTTTCAAGACAATGTCTACTAACTCTTCTAGAAGTGTATTTGTTTGGTTCATCCTAATAGAAATTTTACATTAATAAATAGATTTAAGGAACAGTGTATATGATTTATTTTGTAATCCATTTTATTTTTACAAATTAAATTGCTTTGATTATTATTCTGTTTTAGAATCGGCTATTTTCAAAACTTCCTCAACAACTTCCGAAGGAATAGACGTAGCTTTTATTATATATCCTGCTGCTCCGAGGGCTTTTGCTTTATCTATCCTCTCTTGGTCGCTTTCGTTTGTAAGCATGATTATGATTGCACTCGGAACCAACTTTTCATTTCTAATAGTTTGTAGGAGTTCAATACCATCCATGTCCGGCATTATAATGTCGAGTACTAATATGTCCGGGGTCAATCCTGCCCGAAGTTTTGGGAGCACATCAAGTGGCCCGACTGAAATATCAGTTTCTAGTTCATATTTCTCAAACTTTCTCTTGTACATTTCAAGAAGAAATTTATCATCGTCGACCAAATGAACTTTATATTTTTTCTTCATAAGATGATTATAGCGTATTTACTTCTTCAAACGGAATTATGCGTTTAAATGCCTTGATAATTGCATCTTCTTTCATAGTAAGCATACCCTTACTTCTAGCAATTTTTGTTATTTCTGATTCAGTCGGATTGGTTAAAATAATTTGCTCAATATCCCGATCCATGACTAACACTTCCATAACAGCTGCTCTGCCCGACGTTCCACTTAAAGAATCTTTAGTGGAAACCGCCTCATAAACCTCTTTTCCAAATGGAATTTTATTTTTATACTTTTCTGGTAAGTCAGCAAACTGCTTTTCGAGCATCATTTGGATGCTTCCCTCGACAGGAATGGGCTTACCTCCACCAGGACTAAGTGTTCTGACCAATCTTTGCGCCATGGCCAAAATTAAGGTTGGGGCAATTAAATACGGGTCCACTCCCATATCAATAAGACGAGGTATAACTCCGAGTGCATTGTTGGTGTGAATTGTAGATAACACCAAGTGTCCTGTTAGCGCGGCCTGGATAGCGAGCTGTGCTGTTTCTTTATCTCTAATCTCTCCGACCATGATAATATCGGGATCCTGACGAAGAGTGGTCCTTAGTCCATTTGCAAATGTGTAATCAATCTCCGGCTGCACTTGAGATTGAGAAACGCCGTCCATACTGTATTCAATAGGATCTTCGAGTGAAAGTACGTTGGAATGATCTTTGTCTACTTCATTAAGCATCGAATATAGAGTTGTTGATTTACCGGATCCAGTTGGTCCAGAAATAAGTATTATTCCATAAGGTCTTTTAATAGCATTTTTAATTAATGAAATATTATCTGGAGATAATCCCATTTCTTCAAGGGTGCGCAGCCCCTTACCTTGATCGAGAATTCTCATTACGATCTTCTCCCCATAGTATGTTGGGAAAGTTGATACACGAAAATCTATTTTTCTTCCCTCAACTTTAGCAGAAAATCTACCGTCTTGAGGTCTTCTCTTTTCATCTAGTCTCATTTGAGCCAATATCTTAATGCGCGCCACTAGAGCAGAGTGAACTTTATAGGGTAGCGAAAGAGATGTATTTAAAACTCCATCAACACGAAACCTGATGCGAACATTGTTATGCATTGGCTCAATATGAATATCTGAGGCGCTCCCTTCGGATGCGTAACTTAAAATATTTGCAACAATTTTTGTAATAGGTGCATCTTCTACTATTTTTGTTTCACTTTTTTCTTTACTTTGCTTCTCATCTGTTTGAACACTTTGAGTTATCTCATTTTCAAGCTCACTTAAGGCTTTTGTCACCTCCCCCGATAAACCTTTGTATGTTTCAAGCACTTTATTTAAATCAGAGGCGCTGATTAAAAATATCTTGTACGGCATTCCAATCCTCGAAGAAATAAAATTTAAGGCATCTCTTGCCTCAAAATCATCCGGGTTTACAACTCCCACTTCCAAAACTCCATCTTTGACACCAATTGGAACTACTCTGTAATGAGAAGCTGATTCCTCAGGAATGTATTCTAAGATTTTTATTGGTACATCTATACCTTGGAGTGACCTAGTGGGAATTTTCAAACTCAAACTCTTGCCTTCAAGAATTGCTTCCGGAGCTATTCCTCTCCCAACTAAAACTTGCTCAACGGTAAGACCAGAGTCTATTGCTTCCTTTTCTATCGAAGGAATATCCTCTGCACTAATAATTTTTTTCTCAGCTAAGGTTAAAAGTAAACTCATTATTTAATTGTATAAATACATTATCTTCCTATCAAATCAAAAGGATTCAACCTGCCAATAGGCTGAGACGGTATCGGTGTACTGAAGTCTATAAGGTTTTTATATGGTCTGGAGCTAAAAAGCGCTGGATCTAGATTAACGCGTTCAATAGATGCGTTCAGAGCAATTATATCGGCTCCAACGATTGTGGCAGCTTGTTCGTCGCTTGTTATAGATTCGTTGGTAGAAAATAGCTTGTAAACCCCTATAGCAATTATAAAAACCACGACTGCTAGTATTATTCCTTTATTTTTTTTAAGTGATTCCATGCTGGTGGTAAGTTTATGTTATTTTAACCAATAGGTATCGATAGAGACTGTATATTCATAAAAACCTGACTCTCCGGTAATAAAACCGATGCTTCTAATATCAATTATTCGTAAACTTGACTCAATGTCTCTGATAAATTTTCTAAAGTTAGGGTAAGTAGCTACAAAACTAAAAGTAACGGTTGCGGTCTCGTATTGATTTACATTACCTGCCTGAATAATGCCCTGGTCCCCGCCTCCCTGTCTTTCAGAGAGATTTATGTTTTTTATGGATATTCCGTATTTAGCAGCTATTGTATCAAAGTCGAGGGCAAGTCTAACAGAATCAATATTATCTGGTAGAGCTTTTTCAACTCGGACCACATCTGCTTTAGGTATTGCATTAAATTTTATGAGTAATTCATCACGTTTTTCCGTAAGCTCTTCAACATTGTCTAACACTTCAGAATATTCATTGGCTTCTCCTTGAAGAGCTTGAACTTTTTCATAATGCGGAGAAATAAATGTATAAAACAGTCCTGCTGATACTAATATGAGGATGACTGGTGTGGTAGTTTTCATTATCGTGGTGTTTGTTTAGGTACTGTTGGGGTAGAAGTCGATACTTGAGGTGATGGTGAATTTACTGCTGGCTGAATGGTGGGTGTTGATACTTGTGCTTGATTTTTTAGAGAAACAATAGAAGGGTCAAGGGTGGCATTAAATGTGAAAGTTACATTTCCTTTTTCGTCTAAGCGCAAATTTGTAAACACAGGATTTCTTACAAATTTATTTTTACTTAAAGCCTCTGCTTGGAGGGCAAGGGCGCTATATCCTCTAGCTTCACCTTGGAGGGTTAGGGCTATACTTGAGCCTTTTGCTTCATATTTAAAACTTGTAAATCTAAGGTTTTTTACTGTGTTAACTTCGAGAAAATCGAAAACTGGAGAAATTATTGTATGTTTATCTAAGATAACCTGGGTTGACTCAATGCGACTGTTTAAGCGCATAACTTCATTGATGGCGTCTGCTTCTAAACTCTGTCGTGCGGCTTCTAGATCTTCTCCCATTTTTCCAATTCTTGATGTAAGAAATTTTTCGTAACCATACACCCCCACACTGCCGAGTACTGCTAATATAAATATTAAAAAGGCCATAAAGCCCAAAAAACTTTTATTTTTTGGTTTTCCTCGTTCAACGGAACTAGATGTCTGCACCATCGGTCCTCGAGGAATAAAACTAGATTGAAATTTGGTTTCCATTTCTCTAAAAATTATAAGCTAGAAAAGAAATATATGAAAGGAAGAGTCACGGGTGTGTGTTTATAACTAACGCAATCACTATTCCTCCTCTGATAGTTTTCTAAGCGCAAGACCTATGGCCACAGCAAACTCGGGGCCGGTTTCTTTTAAAATACTTTCTAAAAATGCTGGGGCCATTACTTTATTAAACGGGTTGCCTGCTTCAACTTTGGTTTTAAAATTAATTTCTGCAAGCGGCAATAGACCCTTTAGAGCAGCGCCTCCGCCAACCAAAATTACTTTCGATACGGCTTTATTATATTTTTTCTCGAAAACCAAAAGGGTTCTGTTTGCTTCTGCAAAAATATAATCCAGAGTCAAAACTATAATATCTTTAAGGGATTTATCTGCCCCGGTTGCCCCTATCTCTCTTTTCATTACCTCAGCCTTTTCTATTGTGATGCCTAGTGAATTAGATATTGTAGAAGTTATATCCTGTGCCCCTCTATTTATAGTATGCGATGCCTCTATAACTCCCCTTTCAACTATATAGAGCTTTGTCGAAGCTGCCCCCATGTCCATGATCATGACTGGCTGCATAGAATCTTCAAGCACAGCCCGCATGGTGCTAAATATTTCAATTTCAAAAAAACTAGCTTCTAATCCGCTTTTTTTTACTATTTCCTGATATCGCTCGATAGTGTCCTTGTGAATCGCCACCACAAGTACATCTATTTTAGAAATCGGTTTTGCTATTTTCTCAGTCTGACTAGGTAGTGTTGGCACTTCCTCTTCCACGTTCGTTACCGTTTTTGGTATCACAGACCAATCAAGCATAACTTCAGCAATCGGCACCGGAATATACTTACGCGCTTCGAGTGGTACCATCACGCCTAATTGTTTAGGACTTACTTCTGGCATTTCAACCACTGACATCAAACTCGATGCAAAAGGAATGGCCAAACCACAGTTTTTACTTGTGATATTTACTTCTTTCTCGGCCATTAGATCTATCAGTCCTTGAGCAATCTTATCGACCGGCAAAGAAACTGCTTGTCCTATGGTAGCGTTGCCATAAGGGCCCAAAGCAAGCTCGCCATAAGTTTCAAGTATTGCCTGTCCGTTTTTTTTCTTGAGTTGGACGAGTTTTATAGCCGAAGAACCAATATCTACGCCAACTACCGAAAGCTCGGGCTTACTTCCAAATAAACTGCCAAAAATTGCCATATTAAAAAGTATAACATGCTTAGTTTTTGTTTTATTATAAATAAATGAATTTTGTCACCCTTTTATCAAAGAATTTATTAGATTTTATTTTCCCAAAATCTACTATTGCTTTAAAACTTGAAAATATTTTAACGTCCGAAATGCTCGCTATCTTCCCATCCCCACGCGCACTCAAGGGCGAAAACACGATAGCTTTGTTTGATTATCAGGATCAAAATGTTCGAGATCTTGTCTGGGAGATCAAATATAGCGCTAATCGCACCTTAGCGCGCAAAGTTGCAGAAATCGCTTATGAGGTTTTATGCCACGAGCTGGCAGAGCGCGTTTTGTTTGAAAACTTTATTAATCCTATTTTGTGTCCAATGCCTATTTCAAAAGAGCGTCTAAGGGAAAAGGGCTTCAATCAAGCAGAGATAATTTGTGAAGAAATAAAAAAACTCGATAAAGAAAATCTATTTACATATGATCCGAAAATTTTAATAAAAATTAAACATACCGAAAGCCAAACAAAATCAGTCAATAAAAGTGAGCGACTAAAAAATATAGAAGGGTCAATGCTCGGGGATAATCAAAAACTACACAAGAAATGTGTAGTTTTAATGGATGATGTTATTACAACAGTCGCGACCGCAAGCGAAGCAATGAGAGCTCTTAGACAAGCCGGCGCAAGAAAAATTTTAGTGCTAAGCATCGCCCACTAACTATTTCTACTGCTTACTGCTTACTAATTACTGTTTTTTTCTTTATCTTCCTCGAGTCAGTGCGTCGAGATTAATGAGTCCTGCAATGTCATACATATTCCACTCTTCATTTGTGATAGTAGCGGTAGGCACAAAGTTTCCAGCAACGTCTATATTTTCATTTGCCTTCAAGTCACTAACAGCAAGTGTGATCGCCGAAGCATCAATAGCGTAATAATTTCCGCCACTTTTAACACCGAGCTTACAAGGCTCTGTTTCGGGAACATTATCTTTAAGGGGAAGACATGCAAATTCTCCTATTAGTCTGACCTGGCCAGCAGCGGGAATAGGCTGAGTGTTTGCAGCGAAAGATTTAATAAGTAAAACAATTATGAGTAAAACTATAACGGCGGTACCTATTGCCACCGCTCTATTTTCTTTGATTTTTTTGATGATTAATTCTGTATTCATCTAA
>JALYQT010000031.1 GCA_030855685.1 bacterium
TGGTGGGGGTGGATATTACGAAGACAGATATCTCCACTCATTTTTTGGTTATTTTCCCTCTTATGATCCGAAGTTCTTGATTTTCCTCTACACATATAACCCAAAAGATGTGAAGTATGCATCTGAAACTCTTACGGATACGTTTATAAACATGACGAAATTTCTGATAAACTATTATGATATTCCACCAGACAGAGAAGCGCCACCACTATCCGCTTAATTTTTATGAAAAACATTTTAAAGAGTATAGTAGTATTTATAATTGAAAAGGAAGCACAGGCAGTACTTAAAAAATATAAACCTCAGATTGTTGCTATAACCGGAAGCGTAGGAAAAACCTCTACTAAAGATGCTATATATACAGCGTTGAGTAATTTTTATATATGTCGAAAGAGTCAAAAAAGTTTTAATAGTGAGCTTGGAATCCCTTTAACTATTTTAGGTAAACCAAACGCAGATCAAAATTTATTTGGATGGATTAAAAACATCCTTGAAGGATTAGATTTGATTCTTTTGCCTACAAATTATCCCGAATGGTTAGTTTTAGAGGTTGGTACTGATAGACCTGGAGACATTGAAGCGGTTACAGAGTGGATAAAACCCGACATAACAGTCGTCACAAGGTTATCAAAAGTACCTGTTCATGTGGAATTTTTCCCAACGCTTGAAGATTTATTTAACGAAAAAGGAAATCTTGTTAGAGCAACTAAACCGGGTGGATCTGTAATATTAAACGTAGACGACGAAGATGTTCTTGCTTATAAAAAGCTTACTGATGAAAAAATTATTCTATTTGGAAATAGTTTGAATGCTGATATAAGAGCTATCGATTACAGAGTTAGCTATGATCAATATAATCTTCCAAAAGGTATATGTTTTAATGTAGAAATAAACGATAAAAAATACCTGATTGAGCTCTTAGGAACACTTGGAGAACACCACGCATATCACATACTCGCTGCTCTTGCTACCGTTAGATCACTAAATGAAAAGCTCGATATTGCTTCAAAAAGCTTTAATCGTCATGAACCTACGGCTGGAAGGATGAGGCTAGTGAGAGGTATAAAAGATTCAATGATTATTGATGATACATATAACTCATCACCAGTGGCTCTTACCGAAGCACTGACAACTTTAAAAAATGTTAAAGCCAAAAGAAAGATTGCAGTTTTAGGAGACATGCTTGAACTGGGCAAGTATTCGATAGAGGCTCACAAAATGGCCGGAAAAGAAGCGGCGGATGCAGCAGATATTTTGGTTACAGTCGGACTACGCGCACAGGCTATTGCAGATTCTGCTATGAATTTTGAAATGAATGAAAAACAAATTTTTCAATTTGAGGAATCAAGAGAGGCTGGTGTATTTTTGCAAAATATAATTGAGAAAGGGGATTTGATTCTAATAAAAGGTTCACAAGGAATACGTATGGAAAAAACCGTTGAAGAGGTTATGCAAGAGCCAGAAAGGAAATTGGATCTACTAGTAAGACAAGATGGCATGTGGCAAAAAAAATAAAGGAGTGTAATATCTAAATATGAATAAAGAAAGTGGATTTCCAGCCGAAAATCCCGAAAATGAAGCTAAAATTATAGAAGGTTTAATAAATGGAGACGTAACCTCTGCTGGAGGTTCATATGTGGAAAGCAAATCACTTGAAGATAATACTGGCTGGGTTGATAAGGAACCAGATGATAATTTTTTACCTAAATCAGAGTGGCGCGATGAAAATTCTAATAATTGGGAAAAACGTCATGAAGGTGTGGTTTTGAAACATATCGGTAAGGTTGGGCTCACAAAAATGGTATTTGAAATTTTAGAAAACAAATATCCTAATTTAGGTGTACGTATCATTGACGAAGCAATTAACTACAAAGGAGCAATGAGCCAGGATGTAGCTACTGTAATGTTTAGAGGTATGGAAAAAGGGGCAAAAATTATTAACTCAATTTTAGCAAACCCAATTATAGAGTTAATTCTTTCTCCCCACGGCAGTAGATTTATTTTTGATTCAAATTATGCGCGAGTTGCGAGTGCTCGTAGTTTAACCAACACTGAGCTTTTAAAAATTAAAGCAAAGTATCTAAATGATGTTTTAAGCGAGACTTCTTCCTCTAGTGCCGGTAGCAATGATAGATTCGAACAAAAAGAACTAAAAAATTTAGACCATGATCCAATGTCGGACACTGAAATCGAAGCCATTTTTGAGAAAGAAATCAAAAGTGAAATTGCACTTCATGATTTAAAATAAACCTTTACCAAGGAGACTCCTTAGTAACACGGTGGATAAAGTAAATAGTTAGATTTCTTTAAAAATATCTTGTAAAGAAACGTGATAATTTAACTTTAGCGCTGAACGCGATAGCTCATCTTTAACATCTTTTACAGATTTTGTATAAACCCTGATTTCTTGCTGACTTGATTTGCCACGTATAACTAAGGCTATACCGCCTGAGAATTCTCTAATTTTTAAGCGTGGTGAGATTTTAGCTTGTTTTAAACCTGGCGTGATTAATCCTAGAGAGATAATAGTAACTTCAGGTATTTTTTCTAAAAGATCAACTATTATTCCACTTTCCTCAATAATCGAGGTATGGCTTCCGCTAAATTTTTCACCACTACGATGATTTTTATTACGACTTCCCACAATATCTTATTTTAAACTCATTAAAACCACTCCACTAGCAGCAAGTATCATTCCAACAATTTCGATTGGTTTGAGTGTTTCATTAAATATAAAAAACCCCGCTAAAAGTACTATGGTTGCATACAGAGCTGTCTGCATAACACCTACTCCTACAAGATTTTTTCCAGAAACAAATATATATGTAAAGAAAAAAATATGAAATAAATAGAGTAAGATTGCTCCAATCATCCAAGGGCTTTTGAGGGCGCTCATCAAAGAACCTCCTAGAGAGGCTTTTTTTAAAAACACATCTGCCATAGCAACTGCAGCAACTGCAAGTAGAAGAAAGATATTGATTAATTTCATAAAATTATTATATCAAAATTTATCGGGAGTCGGTTATGCATGATTTCCTGCTGGAAATCTTCGTGACAAGCATCTCCTTCGGTAAGCTTAGGATCCGGATTTCGACTCATCTGCCGGAAATTAATGCGGCAACAAAAAATTTACTACAATAAAGATAATCCAAAAAGTTACCAACATTTATAATAATTTGACCCAAATATCCTACAGGTGTATAATTTAAGTATTAGCGCAAGTATTAAAATATGTTAGATACATCACAAATAATTAAAATACGAAAAACGATTACCGAAGAAGACACGACTCTCTCATCCTTGTTCAATGTGCTAGGTGATAAGAATCGCTTTCGCATATTAAAGATGCTTATACAAAATGGAGAGCTTTGCGTTAGTGATATCGCTGCCATTCTTGATGTTTCAATTTCATCAGTGTCTCAACACTTGCGGATTTTGGAGATGTCTGGACTCGTCATGGGTGAGAGAATGGGTCAAATGATATGTTATAAGCCACTCATCGAAAATCCAAGGATCAAAGCAATTATTAATTTAATATAAAAAAACATGCACACAGTAACTATTTACTCATCACCAACTTGCCATTTCTGTCACATGGCAAAAGACTTTTTTACAAAAAATAATATCCAATATACTGATAGGGATATTGCAATCGATCCAACAGCCGGACCGGAAGCAATACAAAAATCAGGACAGATGGGCGTACCGGTTATTGATATTGATGGAAAAATCGTGACAGGTTTCGACGAATCACAACTCCGAAAACTTCTGGAGATTAAATAATCATGACAGGACTCATTATTCCATCATTTTTTGCGGGTTTACTCACATTTCTTGCACCATGCACGCTACCCTTAGTACCGGGATATTTGGCGTTCATTAGCGGCACAGGAACCATAGATGAGAGAGAGCGAAACAGGGGCAAGATTTTTTGGAATGGAGTTGCGTTTGTTGTTGGGTTTAGCCTTGTCTTCATTGTCCTTGGAACTATCGCCGGACTAATCGGTCAAGCTTTTGCTCCTTATCAAGTATGGCTCTCGCGTATCGCGGGGGTTTCTATAATTATCTTCGGATTGTTCATGATCGGGATATTAAAAATTCCTTTGCTTAATCAGGAAAAGCACCTAAAAGCACCAAGTATTTTCAAGCGGGGGAATCTAGCGGGCTCTTTTCTTTTTGGTAGCGCCTTTTCTCTTGGGTGGACTCCCTGCGTTGGCCCGATACTGGGGTCTATTCTTCTTCTCGCGAGCACTGGAGCTACCGCGCTTGAGGGGGCAGTGCTATTAGCAATCTTTTCACTTGGACTGGCTGTTCCGTTTATTCTCATTGCATTCAGCATAAGCAGAGCAGAAAGATGTTTAGAAAAAATATCAAAATATATCAACGCTGTTTCTGTGGTGGGAGGAATATTTCTGGTTATTTTGGGTACGCTTGTGCTCACAGGGAACATGTCGATATTTCTTTCGTGGAGCTACCGGACACTCCAGTTTCTCCAGTATGATCGGTTAATAGATTATTTATAAATAAATAATTAAAAAAACATAATGCAAAACAATTCCCATGATAAAAGTTCATCAAAAATTATTGGCGCTGTCATTGTTGTTCTTGTCCTTATTGGTATTTCTGTTTATGCGACACGAGGCAAAGATAATGGAAATATCAATGCGGTATCTAAAACCGAAGGCGTCGCGTCTGATAAACAAATTGCCCCCGATTTTTCGCTCGACAAGCTCGGTGGCGGAACCATTACGCTGGCCGAGTATAGAGGACAAAAGCCAGTTGTGCTCGACTTCTGGACAACCTGGTGCCCCAACTGCCGCCGGAGCATGCCAAATCTAAATAATATTTACGAAAAATATAAAGACCAAATAGAAGTGATTGGTATTGATATGCAGGAGGATCCAAGTCTCGTCCAAAAATTCATTTCCGGGCTGGGTATCACATTTCCTATCGCCCTCGATTCAAACGGTAGCGTCACGCGAGCGTACGGCGTGCGATATACCAATGTCCATGTCTTGATTGATAAGGATGGCAATGTAGTACGTTTGATCCCGGGCGATATTAGCGAAGCCGATATTTTGGAATTAATTAAATAAATTTTACGGCAAAAACAATCAAGCAAAATATAATAAAAATATTCCATTCATGGAAATAAAATAAAATTATGAACACTAAAATAATAATATCTTTAATAGCTGGCCTGATTTTAATAGTTTTGATTGTTGTCTTAACGCGCCAATCGAACGAGCAGGCAGGTAAGCAAGAAAATAATCTCACCGTCGTTAATCCTGGAGATACAACTCGAGAGGCAGCTTTTCAAGCGGGTGGATTAAAAACAAATACTGCGATTACTTCAATCGCACTTGAGAATGTACTTGATGGTGGCCCGGGTAAAGATGGCATTCCTGCGATTACAGATCCAAAGTTTATAAAAGTAACAGAAGCAAAAAAATGGCTAAAAGATGATGCAGACGGCATTGTGGTAACGATTGGCAAGACTATACGTTTTTATCCATATAATATTATCGTCTGGCATGAAATAGTTAATGATGTAATTGAGAAAAAGCCCCTTGTTGTGACTTTTTGTCCACTCTGTGGCTCCGCCATAGTTTTTGATGCCTCAATGAATGGTAAATCTGAGCAATTTGGAGTAAGTGGCAAACTCTTTGAATCAAATCTTTTAATGTACGACAAAACGACAGAAAGTTTGTGGTCTCAAATAATCGGTGAGGCAGTCGTAGGAGACAGGACAGGGGAAAAACTCTCTGTCTATCCGTCCCAAGTTATGAGCTTTAAACAAGCTTCAGGAAAATATCCCAGTATGGATGTATTAAGCAAAGAAACAGGATACAGCCGTAGCTACGATGTTAGTCCGTATGGCGACTACGATACCAATGACAAGATTTATTTTCCGATCTCGATCAACGACACTAGACTTCTTGCAAAAGAAATTATGTATATTGTAAATATTGATGACGAATCGGTGGCTTTTAAGCGCAGTGCGCTTTCGGAGTCAGAGAAGGCCGTAGTGTCAGTGGGTAATAAAAAGATCACCGCCCAAATTATCAATGGAGAAATAGAGGTAAAAAATGATGAAGGTAAAATAATCCCAGGTTATACCGCCATGTGGTTTTCTTGGGCAATTCATCATCAAAAAAATGGTGTTGTATGGCAAGGATCACTATAAAAATAGACAAAATTGGTCGATTTGACTTATCTCAGCCGGAGATTCATGTGCGACAAAAAAACACCAGAATAAATCTGATATTTTTTGATCGCATGACCCTAATTATACAAGATTGGAACCAAATCTATGTGGGAATTAGAAATTACATGCTTTATTAAAAAAGCCGCCCAAGAAGTAAGGGCGGCTTTCGGAAGCTGTTTTTAAACGCGAGCAGGTTTGTCAGCTTCAAGCCTAATTTTTAGACCATATGATTCAAAAAGCTTTTCAAGCTCCCGCCCAGAGGTACATCGTCGGATGGTTTCAGCCGTAAAAAGGTGTACTAAAAAATCCTCGAGAACATTCTCCATCATAGACCGGATACCGCGATTGGCTTCAGTATTGATATTGCCAAATACTTTCCCCGCCTCTTGAAACTGCTTTGATTTAGCTGATGACCCATGGTCGATGGAAAAATTACTAATAATTTTTTCGTTCGATCTGGCCTGGCGTTGATATCTATCTAAGCTCACACGAAATTTCCCTTCATGAGTATAAATTGTGCAGTTCATCCAGAGCTCCTTTTATTAGCCAAAGTTGAAATCTATTTTTCAGAATGCATTATTATATTAATAATGTCAAGTATGTGACCCTACGGGGAGTCGAACCCCGCTTTCGACCTTGAGAAGGTCATGTCCTAACCGATAGACGATAGGGCCGTTAGGTGCACACAATAACAAAAAAACTAAATTTTTCAAAGGAAAATTTTTATGATAAAGTGCCAAAAGAACACCAAAAGGGAGCTTCCGTGTCAAAAGGCAAAAAGGGTAAAAGTGGAGAGCGGCGCGTGCGCCGATGGTTCATTGAGCCGTTAAACGATCATACTCACGTAAAGACTGGAAATTACTTAAATAGTTTTCCGGAGCGAAATCTTAGTTGTGACGAGGAGAAAAGAACTACAGAGGGGAATCCCATTAGGGTATGGGAATGTAGCGAAAAGCAAAGAAAATATTTAGTGAATAGTCGCACTCAAGCTCATTTGATTTTCACCATTTGGACTTCATTGGACAGTGACAAACTCAAAGAGTGGCCAATTGATTCTGAGAGAATAAAGGCAATAAGAAACGTTCGGCGCAAGGCTCAGCGTCAAAAGTCGAAAAATCTCTCGAAGCCAAGTGAAAGCGCCCAATAAGGGCGCTTTTTTGTATAGATGTAAAATACTAGGTTATAATTTAAAGATGACATTTAAAGAAGATATATATTTGATAGTAAAAAAAATTCCCAAAGGGAAAGTTTTAACATATAAAGAAGTTGCTAAAATTATAGGGAGACCAAAAGCTTATAGAGCTGTCGGAAATATTTTGGGGAAAAACATAGACCCTAAAGTACCTTGTCATAGAGTTATTCGCTCCGATGGAAAAATTGGAGGATATAGAGATGGAAGTGCTTTTAAAATTAAAAGATTGACAGAGGAGGGATATTTAAAGTAAATGATACAATAAATCAAATGCAGGGAGAGAAAATAGTTTTTTCAAATCCAAGTGAAGAACTCGCACACTTAAGAGAACGAGTTCTTCAAGCTGAGAAGAAATTAGAAAGACATGGAGTCGAGAGAAACAGGGAAGATGTGATAAAAGATTCCATAAAAGATTTTAAGGAGGATTTTTCGCTCGCTCCGCATCATGTTACAGAAGCTCATGATCGAGGCGATAAAATAAAATTACAGCAAAAAGAAACTCAAATATTAGACACAATCAAACTGACAGAAAACAAAGGAATTCTCTACGCCCTTACTGTTGTGGAGAAAATGAGAGGCTGGAGCCTCGAGGATGATTTTCATGACTTTTTGGTGGATCTTATTAGAAGAGGATTACCACCTCGTGGCGTCAAGGAAAAAGGTCCGCTTTTTAAAGCTCTCCACATGTCTTTATACGAAGTAATACTTCCCAAAAGCGCAAAAGAAGATAAACCGTTCAAGGAAATAATTGCAAGCATGGAGCAGTTGTATGCTGGTTTTTTGTCGATTAGTACTGAATCTGATATTGAGACAGACTATATGGCTATAGAAATAGCCAATCCTGAGGGAGAAGAAGAAACAAATGCCTTCGTAGCGGTACCACAAAGCAGGGAAGGACTCTTTGAAAAACAGCTCCTCTCACTTTTTCCGAATGCCCGCCTAATAAAAAGAGACAGAGACTATAATATTTTTAATCCAGACGCGTATGTACTTGGTGCTACGGGAAGATTAGAAA